>CALCWU010000166.1 GCA_937905855.1 uncultured Mollicutes bacterium | reverse complement strand
ATGCAATTCTTTCATTAATAAAAAATATTATTTCTGATTATGAAGGCTTTGCTGAAGCAGTTAATGACGCCAAAAATAATATAAACTATTCTTCACTTATTACAGCTGAAGAAAAGGCTGTTTTAATTTGTATTGGTTTTGCTATTATTTTAAGAAATAATATAACAATAAAAAAATTATTAAATTTTATTAAAGAATTTAGACAATATTACCCTTTTTCTGATGAGATGCAACACCAAATTACTTTATTAAATGACTCTACTGTTAAGAAAGCAATTGCATCATTAATAGAAAAGGATTTTTTAGAGGACGAAGATATTAGCATTGAACTAGCACCAATGGGACATGAAGTTTTAAAATCTTTATTTGAAGAAGACCAGGATAAAGCAGCCTTTGAATTTAAAACAGCAAGTGACATTTTTGCTGAAGCTCTTGACGAGCCTGATAATCAAAGCTTCTTACTTGAAAAAACCAAAAATGCTTTTTCAAAATTCTTTGATGCTGATATTATAACCTGCTATAATGATGATTTTCCTTTAGACAAATCATATAAAATTTATAAAAGAATTTACGACTTTATTCATTTTAATAAAATCGACGTCGATATATTTTATCGTGAGGATGATACCATCTTCAGCTATTATGCAACAGCCTATAATAGAATATGTGATCGTGTTATTACTTATTCTATTATAAAGGATAATAAGGATTTAGCAATAAGTACAATTAGAAATACCATAAGGGACTTTAAAGATTCCTCAAAATCATTGTTTATCATTTCTATGCTTTATGCTTTAAAAATTGAGGATACTAAACTCATTCGTTATTTACATCGTAACTTCAACTTTAATCTAAACAATGATGCCCTTTTATTATTTGATTTAATTAATGCCTCTAAGCATAATCCTTCTGCCCTAAAAGAAATCGTTGGTCAAATTACCATTGTCAATCCTTACGTTTTAGGATTTTTATCAGAATTTATGGATCTTAAATTTTCAATGCAAAGAATTGATATGCAAAGCTTTAATGACTTTGAAAATGAAAAATTAAACGATCTTGATAGCGCCATCATATTAGTTTCATTATATAAACTAGTTTATTCTGATGACGTCTTAAAGCCTTGTTATCAGTTATATAAGGATAACATTAATGATTTAATAGATAACTTGACATTTTCTCTTATTACTTCTGTACTTAATGACTTATATAGCTTTAAAGGTGAGTATAGTATTGAAACAATTAGAAGCTATTTATTAGGTAATAAAAATATAGACAGTGAATTAAAAAAATTAGGCTCATATGGTATTTTCAAGAAAGAAAAGAAAAAATATATAAATGCCATTATTCAAACTTGCGTTAAGGTTGATGTTTTAGAATATAATAAAGATGGTAATTTAGTTCTTACCTTATTTGGATTAACATTAATCAAAAATAGTTGCGAGGTTAATGATTTAATATCATAATATTCAACAAAGTCTGGTTCAAACACTAGACTTTATTTTTTTGATGAAATTTGATATAATAGACCAAAGAAATGGATGTGTTATTTTGCAGGATATTAATAATTATTTACGATTAGCTAA
>CALCWU010000165.1 GCA_937905855.1 uncultured Mollicutes bacterium | reverse complement strand
TGACTATACCTCCACACGCGAAAAACGCATTTCTTCTTTTCAATTATACATTATTTTAAAAAATAAATCTCTAGTTAGGCTTTATAAAAGCGATTTCACTATTAGGTAATCGTTTTCAATGCTTTTATAAAATTAAAGAGAATCAGCTATAAAGGATTCTCTTTATTAATATTTATTCTTGGTAAATTCCATTTATAATGATATGCTAAAAATCTAATAATAATTACACAAAGAACACTAATAATTGTACTTATACTCTCATTTAAATTTATTTTTATTAATAGATAAAATAAAATCGCACCAATTAACGCAGCTACTGCATAAATATGCTTACGAAAAATATCGGGTATTTTAATAGCCATCATATCTCTTATTGCCCCACCACCAACACCTGTTATAACTGCACAAAACAAAATTAAAAAGACATTAGCACTCTTAGCCATAGTTGCCTTAGCTCCAATAACTACAAAAATACCAAGACCTATTGAATCAATAACATTCATGAGCCTTAAATACCATTTCTTTTCTTGATATGAGGTATCCTTAAATATATAGCATATTATAAAAACAATTATTGAGGTTAAAACTGCAATTATTGGACATAAAATAGCATTAAATACTGATGGATAATCTAAATTCAAAATTATATCTCTTAAAAATCCCCCACCAAATGCTGTAACTGATCCTAAAATAATTACTCCTAGTAAATCCATTTTCTTTTCAATTGCTACCATTGAGCCGCTTATCGTAAAGGCTATAGTACCAATAATTTCTGCAATATAAAATAATAGCTCCATTAGATCACCTACATAAAATAAATCTAGTAAATTATACATCATATTTCGACACCTTGCAACATATTATTTTAATGGTGATGAATTTGAAAAATTTATTAGATTTAATTAAGGAAAACTATCCCATTATTTTAATATCTATTCTAGTTTATCAAATATTTTTATGTATCTTTTTCTTTTCAGTAACCAATCTAGTTATATTAGCATTTATGATTATTATATTTTCAGCAGTCTTCTTTGTTGTTAATTACCTAGATAAAATTAAAGAATTTTTTCAAAGAAAATAATCCTTATAATCCTTCAAAAAAACTTCAATTGCTTTAGCAATTTCATTAAATTTAGTTGCAGTTATTGTATTTACTATTCTAATGTTACCTAAGTTTAGAATATATGTATATAAAACTATAAAGCAAAAATGCAACTTATAAAAGCTATGATCATAATCTATTAGAATTTCATTAATTTCCTTTTTAAAGCTATTAAGATGCGAATTTTCTAAATAGAATCTTGCTAAAAGCTCACTTATAGGCGCATTTATACTTTTTAAATAAAAATTAATTTTGCCATTTTTATAAAAGCTAAAATTAGGATATTTTAAAATCAAACCTGGCTCAATAGGAATTTCTTCCTTAATAAGCTCAAAAAGCTTAGATTCAATTTGACTTAAATTCATTTTGGCAGCTAGTATTAAATGATATTTGCTTAAAAACAACCAATCATTATCGTTCTTTGGTCGTTTAGTCTCAATCTCTCTTATGATATATTCTAATCTTAAAAAATATTTATCTAAAATCGGATAAGTTTTACTCATTTCCTTCATATCCTCTTTTTTTAGAGTTTTAGCAGTTTTAGATAAAGAAAATATTTTTAATGCTTCATTTAACAAAAGCTTTGAGACAGCTAAATCCTCTTCAACAAGATTTGATTCAATATAAAGAAAATACACCTTAAAATTATCGTTAATTATTTGAATAGGTAAATTTATTTTTTTAGAAAGCGTAGAATAATAGCTATTTAATTTTATTTCAAAACTATTTACTTCCTTAAGAATATAGCTTTCATCACTAGTATAAAGCCTATAATATGAAAAAATTATAGGCCTTATTTTCGTTATTTTAATGGGAAGCTTAGCAATTAGACTTTGATCTAGCATTGAATAAAACATAGCCTGAGCTTGCATCATAGCCCTTATATAAATCATCAAGCGTTACTTGATATTTTTCGCTAATAGCCTTAAGCTCAGCTTCATCTTTAACTCTTAAACATTTAATACTATAATGACCCTCATCCTCAACAAATAAATTTAAAAAATCAGTTTCATTATTATTACCTCTAGCACAAATAATACTTTTTTCCATATTTTTGGGAACCTCTGGTTGAATAAGTGCAGGAATAGGGGATGCACCATCCTTCTTTTCATAATTTAGTTCTAATTTAAAATTAGCTGTTACACCTTGACCCTCAATAACCTCAAATTTTAATTCTTTAACTACTATTTTGGGATTAGAAACACTAGTTTCACTAAAAATTTCAATTGGTATAGCTAGTTTTTTATTAACAAGCCTTCCATCCTGATCAAAATAAAAAAGCTCGATGAATAAATTAGTTGTTATATCAGTTTCATTGATCTTAACTTCATCAAGCTCATAATTATAATTTTTGATATTAGAAATTTTTTTAATTTCAAAATAGGTTTGTTTTTCTAAATCAAGCTTCATAAATATCACCACTATAATTTATGCAAGCTTAATTAAATTAATGACTATTTAATATTCTTAACATAGATTTGGCAAGGAATATGAGGTGCCCATAGCTCTTTAATAATTTCTAAGCTTTTAAATCCCATAGCTTTATAAAAAGCATTTGTTTCATCATATTCAGGATAATGTCCACTTGCTACTGTCTTAACCTCAAGTAGACTATATCCTAATTCTTTTGCATATTCAAAAATGTAGAATATTAATTTTTTTCCTACTCCTTTGTTACGATATTTAGATAATACACCAATAACATCTATTTCTAAGGTATCAACAGAATTTTCCTTAAGTGATAGAAAGCCAACTGGTAAATCATCTAAATAGCAAGCAAAGAAATCTAAATTCAGCGAATCCTCTATGTATTCATTTTTAGATTCAACATCACCAAACCATCCTGGTAAGTCATCTAAAATTTCTTTTGCTATCTTTCTTTTTAATTCTTTATTCTCTATTTTCTTTATTTCCATCTTCTAGTATCTCATCAATTTTATTATAAATATCATCAATTCCTATTCTTTTTAATGATGATGCATATATTAAAGTATCAAACTCTGTAAGCTCTAGCTTATTTGTAATTGTTTTCTTACTCAAAGCCTTTTCTTTAGCATTAAGCTTATCACATTTAGTAGCAATAATAACAATATTTTCAACATATTGCTTCAAAAATTGAAACATTAAATAATCATCATTTGTTGGTTCATGACGAGAATCGACAAGAAGAAAGGCCATTTTAAGCTCTTCTCTTTTTTTTACATAGGTTTCAATCATTTTGCCAAAGCTATTTTTTAAGCTTTTACCAGTTGCTGAATATCCATAGCCTGGAACATCAACAAAATAAAAATCTTGATTAATTAAATAAATATTTAAGGTTTGAGTTTTACCAGGTGTTTGACTTGTTCTAGCAAGCTTTTTACGGTTACATAATAAATTTATAAGTGAGCTTTTACCAACATTACTTCTTCCACATAGCATAATCTCTGGCTTTCCATCCTTAGGAAGGGCCACATAATTTACTGCTGAGGTAATAAACTCTGCATTTTTTACAATCATTTTAAGTCCTCCAATTTAAAGCCAATTGCTCTAGCAAGCGGCTTAAATTCTTCTTCATTTAGATAGCAGGTACCAATATTGGCATGAGATTTATCACCATGACAATCTGATCCTGCACTCCACATCAAATTATATTCCTTAGCTTTAGCTTTAAAGTATTCCTCATCACCTGGCTTATTTGCTGGATAATAAACCTCAATGCCATCAAAGCCATAGCTTAATATTTCATCAATATATTCTCTTTTAACAAGACAAGGATGAGCAAAAATACAAACAGCATTTGCATCTTTAGCAAGGGCAAGTCCATCTTTAGTTGCAAGCTTAGATGATGGAATATAAGCCTTAGAATCACTTGAAATATAAAACTTAGCTTCCTCAAAGCTCATATTATTGGCAATTACTAAATTTCTAAGCATATTACCTCTAGTAATAACCTCACCAGTACTAAAAAGCAGGTCCATATCAATTTTAAGTCCATATATATTCTTAATATTATTCATCATTTTGATAGCTCTTGCCCTACGATTTTCTTTATTTTTTAATGAAAATTCATACATACTATCAGGAACAATACCATTTTTAAATAAACATACGATATGAACATTTTCACCCTTATAAAATGTTGAAAACTCAATTCCTGGAATAACATAAATATCCT
>CALCWU010000164.1 GCA_937905855.1 uncultured Mollicutes bacterium | reverse complement strand
TTTGTTGGAATTACAACCGATATTTTATGCTTTGTTTTAACACTTGTAATATTATATTTCTATTTATGATTACTAGTAAACATAAAAAAATGTGGAAATTTTGGCTTATTTATTTTATAATAGAAGCGGTGATTAAAAAATGGACAATTTAGAAAGACTACAAAAGGTTATGGCTCAAGCTGGCGTTGCCTCTCGTAGAGCAAGTGAAGAGATTATTAAAAGCGGAAGAGTAAGCGTTAATGGCAAAATTGTAAGAGAGCTTGGAACAAAGGTTGGTAAGAAGGATATTATTTTAGTAGATGGTAAACCAATTATTAAGGAAAATAAGGTTTATTATGTCTTAAATAAGCCTACTGGCTTTATGACAACCCTAAGTGATGATTTAGGAAGAAGAACAGTTATGGATCTATTTAATAAAGAGGATCTTGAAAATAGAATATATCCTATTGGTAGACTTGATTATGATACCTCAGGGGTTTTATTGTTTACTAATGATGGTGAGCTTGCCTATAAGCTTACTAAGTCAGCAAAGGAAGTTGAAAAATCTTATCAGGTTAGAATAAAAGGAAAGCTATCTCAAGGTGATATCATTAAGCTAATGAAGGGAATTGAACTAGACGGCATTAAAACTAAGCGTGCTAGAGTTGAAGTGTTATCTGTTGATAAGGTTAATGATTCGTCATCTATTAAATTGACAATTACTGAGGGAAGAAATAGACAGGTTCGTAGAATGTGCGAGGCTCTTGGCCATGAGGTTAAGAAGCTTAAGCGTCTATCATTTGCAGGAATTACTCTTGATGATTTGCCTGAAGGTGCTTATCGACCTTTAAAGCCTCATGAAATAAAAAAATTATATAGTCTATAGAAGATATATTATTGAAATAAAATGAAATATATGATATAATTTTTTGTGGTTTTAAAGAAAGTAAGGTGTCTATAATGGTTAATTTTCAAGTAGCCATCGATGGCCCAGCTGGAAGCGGTAAATCCTCAATAAGTACAATAGTTGCTAAAAGCCTAGGCTTTACACATATCGATACAGGTGCGATGTATAGAGCTGTAACATTGGAGGCAATAAACCGTGGTATTGATTTTGAAAATCCTAATGAATATACGTTTTTAGATAATATTTCAATTATATATTCGAATAATAAAACCTATTTAAATGGTGTGGATGTCTCAAAGGAAATACGTAGTGAAGAAGTAACAAGAAATGTTTCTATTGTTTCTAAGCAAGGCTGTGTTCGCGATAAAATGGTTCATTTTCAAAGACAATCAGCCCAAGAAGGTAAAATTTTAATGGATGGTAGAGACATTGGAACCGTTGTTTTACCAAACGCTGATGTTAAAATTTTCTTAACAGCAAGTGCTGAAGAGCGTGCTAAAAGAAGATGTAAGGAATTACATGAAACTGGTAGAAATGATTCCTACGAGGAAGTTTTAGAATTAATTAAGCGTCGGGATGATATTGATTCAAATCGTAAGCTTGCTCCTTTGAAGCAGGCAGATGATGCGATTTATTTGGATACAACAAAGCTTACAATTGCTGAGGTTTGTAATAAAATTGTAGATATAATTAATGAGAGGTTAAAAAAAATGGAAAATAACGAAATGAATAGCTTTGAATATAATGATGTTCATGTTAAGGACAAGGTTACTGGTAAGGTTGTAGAAGTAAAAAAAGATTCTATTTCTGTTGATTTACATCAATTTACTGAAGGTACAATGTATTTAGATCACTATACAACTGATAAGAATGTTACATCATTTATTGGTGTTGTTAATGTTGGTGATGAAATTACTTGTGAGGTAACTAAGGTTGATGAGGAAAACGGAGTAATTTTATTAAGTAGACTTAATATGCTTAAGGAAGAAAATTTCAAAGCATTAAGTGAAAACACTAATGAGGTTTTAACTGTTAAGGTAGCAAAAAAATTAGAAAAGGGCTATAATGTTGTAGCTAAGGGCTTTACATTCTTTATGCCTTTAAGTCAATCTCCAAGTGATGTTAAGATTGGTGATAGCCTTAAGGTTAAGATTTTAGAATTAGATGAAAGAAGAAAAACAGGTGTAGTTTCTTATCGTGTTGTTGAACATGAAGAATACGAAGCTAATAAAAAGGCTGAGCTTGATACTTTAAATGAGGGCGATGTTGTAAATGGTACAATTTCTAAGATTGAACCATTTGGTGCCTTTGTTCGTTTTAAGTATAATCAAGGATTAATAAGATTAAATCAGATTGATCATGTTTTCGTTAAGAACATTAATGATGTCCTACATGTTGGTGATAAGCTTGATGTTAAAATTATTAGTAAGGAAAATGGCAAGCTTTTATTATCTAGAAAGGCTTTACTTAAGACTCCATTCGAACTATATGTAGAAAATCATAAGGTTTCAGATAAGGTTATGGCTAAGGTTGTAAACAAGATGCCATATGGCCTATTACTTGAGGTTTCTCCTAACGTTCGTGGTTTACTTCATAAGAGCGAATATAGCTGGAATCCAAATGATAATTTCGATGCTTATTGCAAAATTGGCGATGAAATTGAGGTTGCAATAATTGCAATTGAGACTAAAAAGGAAAGAATTTCTTTCTCAAGAAAGGCAATTATTGATAATCCATGGAGCAGAGTAAATGCTAATGTTGGTGATTTAGTTGAAGCTACAGTTACAAAGGTTGATCAAAAAGGTGTTTATGTTACTGCCCTTGGTGTTGATGCTTTTATTCCTGTTAAGGATGCTTTTGCTGAAAATCAAAACGGTAAGCTTGATGAAGCATATCAAGTTGGTGATAAGGTAAATGCTGTTGTTTCAGTTATTAAACCAAAGGAATGGATTTTAGAATTATCTGTTAAGAAGCATTTAGCTAATCTTGAGCGTAAGGAATTCCAAAAATATATGGATTTTGAAGCAGAACAAGATGTTAGTATGAATCTTGGCGATTTATATAAAGATATTTTGAAAAAATAAATAAGGATGTGAGAATATGTTGGCTAAGGTTGCAATTGTAGGCCGACCTAATGTTGGTAAATCTACTATGTTTAATCGTATAATTGGCCAAAGATTATCCATCACAGATGACCAACCAGGTATTACAAGAGATAGAATATATAGCAAAGCCACTTGGTTGGGAAAAGATTTTTATCTTATTGATACAGGGGGCATTGAAATTAAAGATGCTCCTTTTTTATCAGAGATTAAGGCTCAAGCAGAAATTGCTATGGATGAAGCTGACGTAATTGTTTTTGTGGTGGATTGTAGAAGTGGAGTTACAAGTGATGATGATTATGTAGCTAAGCTTCTTTATAAAACAAAAAAGCCAGTTTTACTTGCTGTAAATAAGGTTGATGACCAAAAATTTAAAGAAAACATTTATGATTTTTATGCTTTAGGCTTTGGTGATCCTATTGCTTGTAGTTCATCTCATGGTATAGGAATTGGTAATCTTTTGGATAAGATTATTGAAATTCTTCCTACCCATAAGGATAATGAGTATGAGAATGCTATTCCTTTTTCATTAGTCGGAAGACCAAATGTTGGAAAATCAAGCTTAACTAATGCCTTATTAAATGATGAAAGAGTTATTGTATCTCCAGTTGCTGGAACTACAAGAGATGCAATTGATACAATGTTTAAGGCAAATGGTCAAAATTATGTTGTAATTGATACTGCTGGTCTTAGAAAAAAAGGCAAGGTCTACGAAAATGCTGAAAAATATAGCAATATTAGAGCTGTAGATGCAATGCTAAGAAGTAAGGTTGTCTTACTTGTTTTAGATGCAGAGACCGGAATTATTGAGCAGGATTTACATGTTGGTCAATATTTAGATGAATATAATTTACCAGCAATTATTGTAGTAAATAAGTGGGATTTAATTAAGAAGGAAAATAATACTATGAAGGAATGGGAGGAAGAAATAAGGGCTAAATTTAAATATTTAGATTATGCACCAATTGTCTTCTTATCAGCTTTAGAAAAGAAAAGGGTTCATACCTTATTCCCAGAAATTAATTTAGCCTATGAAAGTTATCAAAAACGTGTTTCTACTAGTGTTTTAAATGATGTTTTCCAGGAAGCTATTTTAATGAATCCACCAAGTGAATTTAATGGTGGAAAGGCTAAATTTTTCTATATTTCGCAGGTAGGTGTTGAGCCACCAACATTTGCTATATTTGTTAACGAACCAAAATATATTCATTTTTCATATTTGCGTTATCTTGAAAATCAAATTCGTAAGAATTTTGATTTCTTCGGTACAC
>CALCWU010000163.1 GCA_937905855.1 uncultured Mollicutes bacterium | reverse complement strand
TGGCAACCTTATTAAATATTGATGTTACCGAAATGAATGGTGTTGCTAAGGACCATCAAAAGCTATATAGTATTGCTTCACGCTGTGGTGTATTTGCTAAATCAGATATTCAACCTCTTTTAAACCAAGGTGCTTCAAAAAGTGACATTGCTGCCTCTATTTATTATGCAGTAGTTAATCAAACAATTGGTGGACTTGCTCAGGGAAGAGAAATAACTGGTAATGTTGCCTACCTAGGTGGACCACTAACATTCATGTCAGAACTTCAAAACGCCTTTGATACTGCTTTAAATGTTAAAGGTATTTGTCCTGAAAATTCCCTATATTATGTAGCAATGGGTGCTGCCCTATGTGCAAATGAAAAAAATACAGTTGATGAAATTATAACCAAAATAACAAGCTATGATAATAAATCAACCTATGCATTTAATTCACCATTATTTAAAAATGAGGATGAGCTTAAGGCCTTTAGAGAAAGACATAAAAAGGCTTATGTTCCAAGCTATCCTCTGGATGATTATAATGGTAAGCTTTATCTAGGAATAGATTCTGGTTCTACGACCCTAAAATTTGTATTAATTGATGAAGACGAAAATATTCGCTTCGAAAAATATTTACCAAATCGTGGAAACCCTGTTTCCGTTATGAAGCAAATTTTTGATGAATTATATGAAAAATATCCAAATATTAATATTGTCTCAAGTGCTTCTACTGGCTATGGTGAGGATTTAGCCAAGGCAGCCTTTAATCTTGATGGTGGACTTGTCGAAACTATGGCTCACTTTACAGCAGCAAAGAAATTTATGCCTGAGGTTGATTTTATTATTGATATTGGTGGACAAGACATTAAATGCTTTAAAATCGAACATCAAACTATTTCCAATATCTTCCTTAATGAAGCATGTTCATCAGGCTGTGGTTCCTTCCTTCAAACATTTGCTAATGCTTTAGGCTATAACATTGCTGATTTTGCTAAGCTTGGCCTTATGGCACCAAAACCTGTAGATTTAGGATCACGCTGTACAGTATTTATGAATTCATCAGTTAAGCAAGCTCAAAAGGATGGAGCAACAATTGATAATATTTCAGCTGGTCTTTCTATTTCTGTTGTAAAAAATGCTTTATATAAGGTAATTCGTGCTACCTCTAAAGATAATCTTGGTAAGCATATTGTTGTTCAAGGTGGAACCTTCCACAACGAGGCCGTATTAAGAGCCTTTGAGAAGGAATTAAATTTAGAAGTAGTTTGCCCAAATATTTCTGGCTTAATGGGTGCCTATGGTGCTGCATTATATGCTAAGAAAATCGCCAAGGAAAAATCATCAATTCTAACTAAAGAACAACTAAAAAGCTTCCATCATGAAACAAAAAATTTTAATTGTGGCTTATGCTCAAATCATTGTCTTTTAACAGTAAATACATTTGGTTCTAACCAAAACAAATTTATAAGTGGCAATAGATGTGAAAAGCCTCTAACCAAAAAGATTTCAAATGATGAATTAAATATATATGAATATATTAAAAAACGTCTTATGTCTTATGAACCAAAACAAGGACCAAGAGGTAAAATTGGTATTCCTATGGGCTTAAACAATTATGAATTATGGCCATTTTGGTATACATTTTTAACTAATCTTGGCTTTGAGGTTATTAATAGTGGCTTTAGTAATGCTAAGCTTTATACACTTGGTCAGCACACTATACCATCTGATACTGTATGCTATCCAGCTAAACTAATGCATGGTCATATTATTAAACTTTTAAATGAAGGAATTGACACTATCTTCTATCCTTGTATGAGCTATAATATTGATGAGCATATTTCCGACAATCATTTTAATTGCCCTGTTGTTGCTTATTACCCTGAAACTATTGAAAATAACGTAAAGGCTTTAAATGGCAAAAAATTCATTAATGATTTTATTGGTATTCACGACAAAAAAATCTTTGAAGAAAAGATAACTAAAATATTAAATAAATATTTTGATGGTATTACTAAATCAATGGTAAAAAAAGCTTCTAGCCTTGCTTATCTTGAATATGATAAATATCTTAATGATATAAGAAATAAGGCTGAGGAAATAATTACTCATGCTAGATTAGATCATAAGCAAATAATTGTTCTTGCTGGAAGACCTTATCATATTGATCCTCAAATTAATCATGGTATTGATAAACTAATTTCAAGCTTTGGTGCTGCTATCGTTACTGAGGAAAGTATTTCAAATCTTCTTCCAAAAAGTGGTGTAAATGTTTTAAACCAATGGACATATCATGCTAGACTATATAATGCAGCCAAGTATGTAACAACCCAATCCGATATGAATTTAGTACAGCTAGTAAGCTTTGGCTGTGGACTTGATGCCATCACAACAGATGAAACAAAGGCAATACTTGAAAGTCATAATAAAATTTATACCCAAATTAAAATTGATGAAATAACAAATCTAGGTGCCGTTAAAATTAGACTTAGAAGTCTATTTGCTGCCCTAGAGCAAAAGGAGTAACATATGAATCAGGTAGAATATAAAGATACAGAATTCGAATATCCAAAGTTTACTAAATCAATGCGTAAAACTCATACAATTTTAATACCTGGTATGCTAAAAATTCACTTTGCCTTATTTCAAAATGCTTTAATAGGCTGTGGCTATAACGTTGAAATATTACAAAATGAAGGACCAGAGGTTGTCTCTGAAGGATTAAAATATGTTCATAATGATACATGCTATCCTGCCCTTTTAGTTATAGGCCAATTTATTGATGCCTTAAATCATCGTACTGATTTAGATAAAATCGTTTTATTAATCACCCAAACTGGTGGTGGCTGTAGAGCCTCAAACTATATTCATCTTCTTCGTAAGGCCCTAATTAAGGCTGGCTATGGTTATATTCCTGTTGTAAGCCTTAATGCTTCAAATCTTGAAAAAGATAGTGGATTAGAATTAAACTATAAGCTAATAAAAAAGGTTGCAGCAGCAATGACCTATGGTGATTTTCTAATGTATACCTATAATAAAACTAGAAGCTATGATAAAAATGATGACGCTAAGAAAACATTAGATAAATGGATAAATAATTTAAAGGTACAAATCGATAATAACAAGGGCTTAAATTTAAGAGGTATAAAAAAGAATCTAAAGCTTATTGCTAAGGATTTTGATAGCCTAGATCTTGACCTATCTCATGCTAAACCAAAGGTTGGCGTTGTTGGTGAAATATATATTAAATATGCTCCTCTTGGCAACAACCATCTTGAGGACTTCCTAGTAAGTGAAGGTGCCGAGGTAATGGTACCCGGTCTATATGGCTTTATCCTTTATTGCCTTTATAACACTATTTATGATCAAAAAATTTATGGTGGTAAGAAAATAAAGGTTTTCTTAACCAAAATTCTTATTTCTTATTTAAGAAGACGTGAAAAAGCAATGATTGAAGCACTAAAGCCAACAAAAATTACTCCTATGAACTATTTTAAAGAAACTAAAGAAATGTCAAACGGCGTAATATCTCACGGAACAAAAATGGGTGAAGGCTGGCTACTTACTGCCGAAATGATGGAGCTTGTTGAAATAGGCTATAGCAATATTGTTTGTGCTCAGCCATTTGGTTGTCTTCCAAATCATATTTGTGGTAAGGGTGTTATGAAAAGAATTAAAGAAATCCACCCTACTGCTAATATTGTCGCAGTTGACTATGATCCATCAGCAACTAAGGTTAATCAAGAAAATCGTATTAAGCTTATGCTAGCAATCGCTAAAGAATCAATAAAGCCAGACGACAAGGCTAAATTATAACATAATTTTCATTAATAATAAATTAAAATATCTCTTGGTGATAATATGAAAATCCAAAGAGGTATTTTTTTTACACTTTTAGAACCAATGCAAATAACATTAGGTGAGGTTTTAGAAGAATTCTATACAATTAAAAAAATTCATTCACGTGGCAGTGTTATTTATCCCTTTGAATTTTCGCGCTTTAAAGCATTAACAGGCATTACACTTTCACCCCTTAAGGAAAATAATTTTTGGTATGATTTAAGTAATATGCTTAAAATTGAAAATTATATTTTACGAGAAAAAAATGAAGAAAATAGACTAATGATATTGCTTTATTATCTATATACTAAAGAAAAAAATCCACTAATTACTATCAATATGAAAAAAAAGGAGCTAGCAGAATATTTAAATATTTCTCCTATAAAGCTTAGAGAATCAATAAAAAAATATGAAAAAAAAGGAATTATAGAGGTCTATAATTCCGAGTTTCTCTTAAATATTAAATTGCTAGAACAGCACCATTATAACGTGTCTTGATGAATTCTTTAATTTCTTTTGAAGTTAAAACCTCGTATAAAGCCTTAATTGCTTTATGATTTTGATTACCATCTCTAACACATAGCACATTTGCATAGGTTTCAGCTGCAAGACTATCTGAGGCTTCATATCTAATAGCATCATCGCTTGTTAAGCCAGCATCAAGTGCATAATTACCATTAATTACAGCAATAGCCGCATCAACTCTATTACTAGCAATTTGTTGAGCCTCAAGCTCTTTAATATTAAAATTGTGAGGATTAGAAGTTATATCAAGCTTTGTTGCCTCAAGACCAACTCCTTTTTTCAAGGTAATTAAGCCAGCATCTGCAAGTAAATTTAGAGCACGTGCTTCATTAGTTGTATCATTAGGCACTAAAATAGTATCACCATCACTTAATTCCTCTAAAGAATTCTTCTTGCCCTTATAGATAGCAAATGGCTCATAATGAACCTTACCAACACTTACAAGATGAGTATCATTTTCCTCATTAAATGAATTTAAATATGGTGTATGCTGAAAATAATTAGCATCAACAGAACCATTCTCAGTTGCAAGATTTGGTTGAACATAATCAGTATACTGCTTAATAATTAAGGTATATCCCTTAGACTCAAAAATAGGCTTTGCTGCCTCTAAAATTTCAGCATGTGGTGATGGTGATGCTGCAACTGTAATTGTTGTTACATCATCTGCAAGTGGACTCCAGCTCTTTCCACAAGATGTTAAACCTACTACTCCTAATACTGCTGCGCCTAGCGCTAATTTTAAAACATTCTTCATTTTTTTATTCTCCTTTTTTTCTATGATCTATTTTTTTAGCTACAAACATTCCTATTTCCTGGAACACTTGAACAATAATAATTAATAATGCTAAGCTTATTAGCTTGGCATCAAGGTAATTTCTAATATAACCATATGAATATGCTACATTACCAAGTCCATCAGCACCAATAATACCCGTCATTGCGGTATATCCTAATATCGTAGCAAAACTTATAGTTGCTCCTACAATAAGTGATGATTTGATTTCTGGTAAAATCACCCTAAAAATAATAGCCATTCTTGAAGCACCCATTGCACTACTTGCTTCAATAATTCCATAATCAACCTCCTTTAGTGATGACTCAACCATTCTAGCTACAAAAGGAATTGCCGCTATTACTAAAGCCATTACAAAGGCTACATTTCCTGTTCCTGTACCAATTATATTTCTAATAGCTGGTAGGATAGTTACCAGCAATATAACAAATGGGGCAGATCTTAAAATATTAACAATTATACCAATAACAAAATTTAACCATTTGCATTCAAACAAGCCATTTTTATCAGTAACGTTTAAAATAATACCAAGTGGTATCCCAATTAAATAAGCAAAGAAAGTAGCTACTAAGACTATACCAATTGTAATTGCCGTTTGCTCTAAATAATACATAAATCCTAAATTAGCAAATTTAGCCAATAACATTAAGAAATTCATATTCTACTCCTTTACCTCATATTTGATATTTTCTGTTTCAAGATAATTAATTACCTTAGCAATTGTTGCTTCATCATTTGGTAAAACGACTTTCATTTCTCCAAATATTTTATCATCCTTTGTTTTAATGTTAGCATCAATAATATTGATTAAGGCCTTAGTTTTTAAAATCATTTTAGCAACAACTGGCTCTAAGACATTACCATCAAATATTAGATTCATACACATCCGACCATGATCCTCATACATTAAATCAAGTTCAGGATATAGCAAGCTTTTAGTAATTTCCTCCTTAGGATTAATAAATACATCCTTTACCTTACCAACCTCACGAACAACACTTTCATCAATTATTGCAACCTTATTACAAATACTTTCCACAACCCTCATTTCATGAGTTATTATTACTATTGTAATACCAAGGCTTTTATTAATATCTGAAAGTAGCTTCAAAATTTGATTAGTAGTATTAGGATCTAATGCACTAGTAGCCTCATCACATAGTAGAACACTTGGACTGGTAGCTAAGGCTCTTGCAATTGCAACTCTTTGCTTTTGACCACCAGATAGCTCAGAAGGATAAACTAAGGCCTTATCCTTTAAACCTACAAGTTCTAGCAATTCATATGACCTTTTAACTCGTTCTTCCTTAGCTACATGAGCAATTTCTAAAGGAAAGGTAATATTTCTTAAGACATTTCTTTGCTCCAACAAATTAAAGCTTTGAAAAATCATACCAATATTTTGTCTAGTATGTCTTAGCTCCTTTTTGTTTAAATCAGCAAGATTAACACCATTGAAGTAAACATTTCCACTTGTTGGCTTTTCCAAATAATTTAAACAACGAATAAGAGTTGACTTTCCAGCACCAGATAAACCAATAATTCCAAAAATATCACCTTTTTCAATTGTTAAATTAATGTCCTTAATAGCTAAAATATCTTTTTTTCTCATTTTATATATTTTAGTTACATTTTGAAGCTCAAATATTTTATCCATACATTTTCCTCCTTTTTGAAAATAAAAAAAATCCTTAGACACAATAAATGCCTAAGGACGAAATAATCCGCGTTACCACCTTAATTTACAAATACCTCACGATACTTGCCTCTTCAAGTACAATCATACTCTATCGCTTTAACGGGCGAACCCGTAATATTCTAACAACTGCTCGAATATTAAGCTCCAAGACCATCTTCATAAATTAATCTACATCCTTTTTCACCAAACAAGGATTCTCTACGCCAGATATCATCTACTACTCTTCTTTTCATAGCTTTTCTTAATATGTTTCATATTATAAACCATTAATAATCAAAATGCAAGCACTTTTTTTCTTAATTTAAATAAATCATTTTATTATCAAAATCACAAATTACATGTTCATTAACAGAAGTAGGAATATTCTTACCAACAACATCAGCTCTTATTGGTAGCTCTCTATGTCCCCTATCAACAACAACTGCTAATTCAATTTTAGCAGGTCTACCAAAATCCATTAACGCATCCATCGCTGAGCGCACACTTCTTCCTGTATATAAAACATCGTCAACTAAAATAATTGTTTTGCCATCAATATTAACTGGTAAATTTAAATTACCATCAATTCTTTTTAAATCATCACGATGATAAGAAATATCTATTGGATATAATTCTACGTCCACACCCTCAAAAGTCATAATCAATTCCTTAATGTATCTAGCAATAGGCATACCCTTACGTTCTATTCCCATTAAAATAACATCAGCTAGATTATCATTCTTCTCAATAATTTCATGAGTCATTCTTTTAAGAGTTCTTATAAATTGTTCATTTTCTAAAATAATTTTCATATCTTTTTATATAAAGAAAAAAGCCAACTGGCTTTTATTCCTCATCATCCTCAACAATATCAGCATTGTGATGAATTGCTTGAACATCATCAAGTTCTCTTAATAAAGAAAGCATACGCTTAAACTTGCCTTCGCTTTCTTCATCAAGCTTAACATAGGTTGTTGGAACTAATTCAACACCCTCAGCCTCAAACTCTAAATCTGGTTTAGCAGCAAGTAAGGCCTCACGCACCTTATCATTATCCTTTGGATCAGCAATAATTGTAACAAAGCCATCTTCATTTGTTGATAAATCCTCAAAATCAGCTTCGCCATTCATTAAGGCCTCCATAGCCTCATCCTCGCTCATACCGTCAAATACAAATCTTGCCTTACGATTAAACATATATGAAACAGCACTACCAATAGAACCACCAGTTTTATTAAATGCTGTACGAACCTCTGTATATGTACGATTAACGTTATCAGTTAAGCATTCAACAATAACTGCAACGTTTCCATTACCATAGCCCTCATAAACTGTTTCTTTAGAAGCTCCTGATTGAACTCCCTTTGCTTTTTCAATTGCACGCTTGATAACATCAGCAGAGCATTGATCCTTTTTAGCTCTAGCTATTACATTTTTCAGCTTTAAATTCATTTCTGGATCAGGAACACCAGCTTTTGCTGCTTCAAAAATTTCCTTACCCCATTTAGCATACTTACTAGACTTAGCAGCTGCAGTCTTAGCCATAGATGCTGCACGAACCTCATGAGCTCTTCCCATAGAATTACTTCCTTTCAATTCTTTAGATTTTTTTACCTTTATTATTATATCGAAATAGTCTTTATTTTTCAAGAATTATTTATATATATTGTAAAATTTCTTACTTAAAATAGCTATTTATTTGATTTTTTACCCAAAATAATCTATTTTAAAGGAAAAATAAAAGGTAAGACAATACTAAATCCTACCTTCTTACTCATTAATATTTTCTATGATAATACAAAAGAGTTGATACTAGTGTAATAACAATTATAAATATAACAATTAAAAGTGTATAGAAAATATTTCTATCAATAAATCCAAATGCTACAGTAATAATTGATAATACATATAAAATAATTTTAATTGTTAAAGCACATGATTTCATTTTAACAAAAACTAAACGTTCGTCATGAAGCTTTACATAAGCCTTATTGGCATATTCTTCTTTTTTTAGAATTAGAATATAATTAGTTATTTTTTTAATAATTACACCCTCAACTAAAACAAATAAGACATATCTTAAAGCCATTAAATCTGCATAAACCTTAAAATGCTCTGAAAGAATTGGTGGTAAAGCTGTTATAACAATAATTGGAAGTAGTGTCGCAAGACACATAACAATTAGCTTAGCCTTAGTAACCTTTAAAAATCTATCCATAATTAACTTCCTTTCCTAATCATTATCCTCAAGGATAAATACATCATCAACATTCTTTTTAAACACCTTAGCAATTTTTAATGCTAGTGGCAATGATGCTGTATATTTACCTTGTTCAATTGAAATAATAGTTTGTCTTGTTACACCAACCTGCTTAGCTAAATATTCCTGGGTCATTTTAAGCTGTTTTCTTAAAACATAAACCTTATTTATCAATAATAGCACCCCTAATCACTATAAGAATCTATAATAGGTAAAAGACGATTAATTATTTTAGAGATAGTTCCCTCCTTAAAGGGATTAGATAAATTTGCTTCCTTAAGAAGCTCTAAAAATGACATACTTCCACCTAAATCACATAGATGAAGATAATCATGCCATGCATTATTATGATTATCTAAATTCTTTTCATAAAATTCAATTGCACAAACCTGAGCAAGAGTATAATCAATATAATATAATGGTGAATTAAACACATGCTGCTGTCTAAACCAATAGCAGCCCTTCTCCCACATTGGCTGATATGTATATTTTTTAGAAGGTAAATACATTTTTTCCAATTTTCTAAAGCATTCCTTACGCTCTGCTGGAGTCATATTATAATTTAAATATACCTCCTCTTGGAAATTATCAATTAAACAACCATAAGGAATAAAGGTAATAGCACCACTCATATGAGAAATCTTATATTTTCTTTCATCATCACCAAAGAATGAGTTCATCCATGGATATGCAAAGAATTCCATACTCATAGAATGAATTTCACACGCCTCCATAGTTGGCCACATTAAATCAGGGTTAGTAATATGCTTACTAGCACGATATACCTCAAAGGCATGACCTGCCTCATGAGTTAGGACATCAACATCACCCTTAGTTTGATTAAAATTAGAGAAAATAAATGGGGCATGATATTTAGGAATATATGTGCAATATCCTCCACCCTGTTTACCCTTTTTAGTCTCTAAATCCATAAGCTTACCTGAAACCATATATTTAAAGAATTCATCAGTTTCCAATGACATTTCACTATACATTTTAGAAGCCTTCATAACTAGCTCATCCTTATTTCCTTTAGGAGTTGGATTACCATCTAAAAACTCTAAATTCATATCAAAGGCCTCAGGATCTTTAATTTTTATTCTTTTAGCCTGATTAGCAAAAAGCTTTTCACTTACAGGAACAATATAATCCAAAACTTGTTTACGATATTTTCTAACATCTAAATAATTGTAGTCAGTTCTACCCATTCTTAAATAACCAAATTCAAGATAATTTTCATATCCTAGCTTTTGAGCCATTTTAGTTCTAACCTTAACAAGTTTATCATAGATTTCATCTAATTCCTCTTCATGACTAGCAAAGAATCCATCAATTAATTTAGATGCCTCTAATCTAACATTTCGATCAACAGCTGTTGAATATTTTCCCATTTGGCTTAAATTATTTATCTTGCCATCATATTCAATTTGACAGCTAGCTAATAGCTTTGAGTATCTTGTAGTAAGCTTACTTTCCTCTACAAGCTCATCCATAATTGAATCATCAAATGTCTTTAAGCTAACCTCCATCATTTTAAACCAATGACTAGTATATATCTTTTCAAGTTCACATCTTTTTGGATGATTTACTAAAATTTTTGATATTTTTGTAATAGCACTTGAATATTTTGGAGATTCATTATCAAAAAATTCTTGTTCAGCCTCATAAAATTTATCAGTAGTATCAATAGTATTACGAATAGAACAAATAACCATCATACTTTCAAATTCGATTTTGATATTCTCTATTTCTTTAATTAATGTCTTTATTTTCTCTACATCTAATGAATTTTCTATTTTCTTACCAAGAGCCTCTAAATCCTCACATGTTTTTTTTACATCAGGACGCTTATACAAAAAATCCTTAAATTCCATAAAAATCACCTCAACTAAATCTTAACTAATTATATCTTATTTTGCCTAATAATTCAAGAAATAAGAAAAATGCTGTGAGTAACAGCATTTTCAAAATTATTTAATATTTTTATAAACCTCGTAAATATTATTAACTGTAAAGCCATAATAAGGAATTATTTCCTTTAAAGGCATTGACTTACCAAATTCATCAATACCAAAAACATTAGCTGCATATTTATACCAAGGCATTGTAGCACCCATTTCGACAGCTAAGCGCTTAGTAATACGCTTTGGTAATACCATTTCCTTATATTCAGGTGATTGTTCATCAAATAAGCACATAGAAGGCATTGAAACAACACGAACAAATTCTCCCTCAGATTCAAGCTTTTTAGCAACCTCAATACATAATGAAAGCTCACTTCCACAGCTAATCATTATCGCATTAGGGCTAACCTTAGGCTCAAAAGCAATATAACCACCAGCCTTAACTCCTTCATAATTTGTACAATCTAAATTTAAAACTGGTTGTCTTGTTGAAACAACAATAGTTGGGCGCTTTGTTTCCTCAAAAGCAAGAAGCATTGCGCTTGTCATCTCAACAGCATCTGCAGGTCTAAATAAATTGCAATTAGGCATAGCTCTAAACATAGCAAGCTGCTCAACTGGCTGATGACTTGGTCCATCCTCACCTACACATACGCTATCATGAGAAAATAAGAATACGCTAGGAATATTACTTATAGCTGCAAGTCTAATGGCTGGCTTCATATAATCAGAGAATACAAAGAAGCCACTACCAAAGCCCTTAGTACCGCCATGAGCTGTAATTCCATTACAAATAGCTGCCATTGCGTGCTCTCTTACGCCAAATAAAATATTTCGACCTTGACGATTATCATAATCAAAGACGCCATTAGCACCTCTAACCATAGTTGATGAGCACAAATCAGCAGAACCACCCATTATATTAGGTAGCTTTGTACTAATCCAATCTAAAACCTTACCCATAACCTTACGAGTTGATTCTTTGCTTCCAACCTCCCAAGAAGGCATATCATCATAATCATCAATACTAAAGCTATTATAGATATAATTTTGGAACACTTCATATTCCTCACGATATTTTTCACTATAGTTTTTAAGTTCAGTATTCCACTGTGTATCTGCAAGTACTCCTCTTTCAATTACATTTTCCTTATAGAATTCATAAACACTTGGTGGAATTACAAATGAAGGATAATCATATCCTAAATTTTCTCTTAAAGCCTCTATATCTTCTGAAGAAAGTGGCTTACCATGAACAGAATTTTCACCACTATTAGGAGCTCCATAACCAATAACTGTCTTAACCTCAATTATTGTTGGCTTATCATGACTTTCCTTAGCTTTAGCAATAGCTGCTGCTATTTCATCACAATCATTTCCATCATTAACTAAAATATAATTCCAATTCATAGCTAAGGCCTTATTCTTAATACTATCAGAATTACAGAATTTAACCTCACCATCAAGCTGAATATCATTAGAATCAAATAAAACAATAAGCTTTCCAAGCTTTAAATGACCAGCTAAAGACATTGCTTCCATTGCAACGCCCTCCTCTAAATCACCATCGCCACATAAAACATAGGTATAGTGATTAACAATCTTACTATCAAGCTTATTAAACTTTGAAGCTAAAAAGGCTTCACTAATTGCCATACCTACCGCACTGGCGATACCTTGACCAAGAGGACCTGTTGACATATCAATACCATCAGTATGACCAAGTTCAGGATGCCCTGGAGTTAAGCTTCCCTTTTGACGGAAATTCATCAAATCATCCATAGAAATTTTAAAGCCAGATAAATGTAGCATAATATAAAGTAGCATAGAGCCATGGCCCGCACTTAATATAAATCTATCTCTATCAAACCATTTTGATTCATTAGAATCAATATTAATCTCTCTTGTAAATAATGTATGAAGAATTGGTGCTGCACCTAAAACAATTCCTGGATGGCCGCTTTTAGCCTTAGTAATGCATTCAGCACCAAGAACTCTAATTGCATTAATACATTCTTGATCAATTTTCTTCATTCTTTTTGTCCTCATTTTCCTTTACATCAGTACTATTTTCTTTTTCTTCCAAGCTATTATCTTTATCCTCATCATCTAACTCATCAGGATATTTTCTTTCATAGAAAGCATCAGCATAGCCTCTTTGGAACTCTAAAAGCTCATCAAAATGCTTTTCACCTAAATATTTTTTTATTTCCGCAACGCTTTTAACATTTACATCACTAATTTTCTTCTTTGATAGACGATTCAAAAACATAATTAAAACTAAAAATGTTCCTAAAATCAAAATACAAATCCATAGCTTCCAGTGCCATACTGAAACGCCGATAAGATAAATAATTACACATAATAATGTTAATGGCATAATAATCTGTTTAGAAAATTTATTACCAATTTTTTCGCATTCATCCCAAAAATCAAGCCAAACCTTATTAATATTTGCACTATACAAATCCTTAAGGCCCTCATAATAGCCATTTTCAACATAAATACGATAATTTATTCCATCCTCACTACTCCAAACATAAAATTTAGATTGAGATGTATATTCATTATAAATATCTTCAAAATCATCCATTGAATAAATTTCAATGACTCTTTCATCTTCTAATTTTTGAACATCAATTGCTTCTTTACCATCAGCTGCATGATAAATTTTAGGGTTAATTCTCATTTAATCAATTTCCTTTCTTTTAATAAACATATATATTATACCATAACTAGCAAACAAACAAAACAGCAAAAAAAAATAAGTTCAATATTAAAATGAACTTATTCAAAAATCCTATAACATTTTTGCGATAATTTTAGCCTTTATAGCTTTAAATTCCTCATCTGATAAAATTCCAGCTTTGGCTAATTGACTAAATCTCTCTAAATCCTCAGCAAGCTTTAAATAATCTACACTAGAATCTGTACTAGCCTTTGGTTCTTCCTTTTTAGGTTCAGTATGAATAGGTTCAACTACTTCTTCCTTTTTAGGCTCAACATGAATAGGCTCTATTTTCTCTTCCTTCTTAGGTTCTACATAAACAGGCTTTGCCTCTTCCTTTTTGGCAGGTTTTACTTCTACCTTCTTAATAGGCTCGACATTCTCGTCTTCATTTTTAGCACCAAATGACATAGCTGGCTTTGCTTCTTCATAAGATCTCGCTTGCTCAATTTGCTCATTAATTTCATCTTCATTCTCAAATGTAGCATTTGCAAAATCTAATGGACCAGAAACCTTAAAATCCTCCTTAAATGGATCGTCCTCAACCTCAACTGCTCCCTTAACAGGCTTTTTGATTGGCTCAACTGGTTTTGTTACTGGCTTTGAAACAGGCTTAGTAACAGGTTTATTAATCGGTTTATTTACTCCAGGAATAGCATTCATAACCTTTGGTACTTCACGCATTAAAATAATTTCATCAAGAGTTTTAACAGTTCGAATACGATATTTCTCTAAGCATTCACCACAAATTGGAAAGCCATCCCTTGTCATATAAGGTGGAGCGCCCTTAACAACAGCAGCACATCTTCCACACACGAAATTCTTTGCCATATTTTCTCAACGTCCTTTAACATAAATAATTATCATATACGATTATTCTACCATATTTTTAGATTTCATTCCATATAATTTATGATTTTTTTGTGAAAATCTCACACAAAGTTAGGTTTTTTTTGTATAATATACATATATTCTATTTTTAAGGAGTAAAGAATGAACAAAAGGATATTAATTGTTGAAGACGAACCCACATTACAAAGAATCATAAAAACCTATTTTGAAAAAAATGGCTATGATGTTTATGTAGCTAGTGATGGTGAACAAGCTTTAACATTGTTTAAGGATACAATTTTAGATATTATTGTTTTAGATATAATGCTACCAAAAATTGATGGCTTCGAGGTATGTAAAATTATTCGCTCATCATCAAACATTCCTATTATTATGATGACCGCACTTGGTGAAGAACAAAATATGCTATATGGCTATTCACTAAAGGTTGATGATTATATTATTAAGCCCTTTCCTCCCAAGGTTTTAGTAGCTAAGGTTAATAATTTATTATCACGAATTCAAAGACCAGAAGAGCTTATTAAAATTTATGAGGTTGGAGGCATTAAAATCGATTATAATGCTAATATTGCCTATGTAGATAATAAGAAAATAAGCTTGAGTAAAACTGAGTTTGATCTTTTATGCTTCTTCATTCAAAATCAAGATAAGGCTTGCTCAAGAGAGCTTCTACTTGATGAGGTTTGGGGAATGGATGTTTATGTTGACTATAGAATTGTTGATACCTACATAAAGCAATTAAGAAAGGCAATCAAGCCTTATTCCTACATAAAAACTGTTTTTAAGGTAGGATATAAGTTTAGCTTAGGAAACGATAATGAAGAAAATAATCAATAAATCTCTTAGTACCTATTTACAGCTAACAATCTTTATTTTTTTCATAATTTTTTCTATTTCTATTGTTTTAACCTCAAATATTATAAAGCATTCCTACCATAATAGTATTGATAATGACGCCTTAAAAAAAATTACTAATGTAGATGATTTTAATTATCAAAGCCTAATAGAATATTATAATAAAGGAATTTATATCTACAATCTAGATGATAATGATCCCTACACAATAATTACTATTGAAAATACTGATTTTAAAGCAATAATTACTACAAATTTTCAAGTAGGCGATACCATAAATTATAAAGTTGAAGATGGGATTTTATTACTTAATGGTGATAAAACTGGTGTCATTACTAATATCTCCTACCCAAATAATATTAATTTTCTATTAGATAGCTTTTCATTTATAATAACAAAGCCTAGCATTAATGAGGCGGCAACACTAACTACTCAATATGCTTATATATATAAAGATAATTATTTAATAGTAGCGCCTATCATTTTTGAATCAACTTTATTTACAAATTTAAATTTGTATATTGCGATAATCCTATTGATTTGCTTTTTACTATTATTCATTCTTGGATATTTTTTAAATTATCATTTAATCTATCCAATAACAGAAATGA
>CALCWU010000162.1 GCA_937905855.1 uncultured Mollicutes bacterium | reverse complement strand
GGTAACAAAGCTATTTTCAATATTTTTTATAACATTCTTAGTAGCCGCAATTTTCACATAATAGCTATTTGCATAAGCCTCATCATTTGTAGCCTCATTTTTATAAATAGGTGAAGGATTATTTAAATAATTTTGGAAATCATCACTATTAATAGCCTTATAGGTTACAGGTGAATAGCCTTCAGTCTTGGCATAAGCTATTTGGGTATCGTTTGTTAATAAATACATAGCAAATATCCAAGAAGCAAGTACCTCCTGAGGATTTGACTTATTAAATAAACAAATTGATGGTCCCTGAGAAATAACATCAACACCAGATGTATCATCCTGGGGAACGTCGCAAACAATAGTTTCAAATGATCCTGAAGCCTCAACCTCGGTTAAAGGAGCATCGCTACCAATCCAGGTTGCTCCGGCTGAAGAATCAATAGCAAAAATACATTCCTTCTTGTTAAATTTATTACCAGGATAGCTTACTCTATCAAAGACATCAAATAAGCCCTCATTAGCAAATGTGTAACCCCAAAGTTTTTTCATCATCGCTCTTGTATTGGGATTATCAAATAAGATATCACCATCTTCAGTTGTATAATCATAACCATATTGCTTGCATAGCTGAATAAACATATTATCAACTGATTTATAAATTAAAGGAATAAACGCATCTTTTTTATAGCCCTTATCATTTTTATGCTCTTCGTCATACTTATTTCTAGCATAACGACACACCTCAAATAAATAGTCCCAGGTAAAAATTTCAGGAATTTCAAAGCCATTTTCCTCTAAATAGCTCTTATTAACATATAATACCTCATCGCTTCTCATAAAAGGGATGGTATAATAGCTTCTACCCTTTTCGGAATTATCCTTCAATAGACCTTCATCTAAATATTTAGTAATTACCTCTTCCTTCTTAGGACTATCATATAAAATCTCACTACCACCAAAGCCATATTTTTCATTATTAATTAAATCATCAAGTGGAACAACCATATTCTCTCCTGTTTTATAGGTTGCAACATTATCAGGATAAGCAATACAAACATTAGGAGTTGAATTTGTTGAAATATTTTTTAAAACATCTCGATAAATATCATTATAATTAGTATAGCTTGTTATTTTCACCTTAATATTTGGATAAATTTTTTCAAACTCACTAATAGCATTATAATAAATTTGCTTTTGAGCATTATTACTATCATTTTTAGCCCAAAAGGTAATTTCATAATTTTTAGATGTATCAAAGCTTTCAGGAACCTCAAATTTTGTATTTGAAATTTTTTTACTTCCACTTGGAACTAAGGTTCCATGACAGCTTGCTAGTGATAAAATAGAAATTACAAGCATCATTAAATAAATTAGTTTCTTCTTCATTTCATCCACACTTTTCTTTCTTATTAAAAGCTAACCCTTTAAACCATTTCTAGAAACGCCTTGCATTATTTGACGTCTAAATACAATAAAGATTATTAATAGTGGCAATGATATAATAACTACAGAGGCCATCATTGCTGGGATATTATCCTTACCAAAGCCTGAGGTTCTAATAATTTCTATCGCGGTACTAACTAAATTATATTCACTACTTTCGTCTATTACTAAACGAGGCCAAACATATGAGTTCCAGCATTCAA
>CALCWU010000161.1 GCA_937905855.1 uncultured Mollicutes bacterium | reverse complement strand
TTGGCTTATATAAGGATAAAAAACTTAATGATAATTTCAAAATAGATCTATTTAATATAACTAAATTTTCTAAATAATGATATAGCAACGTTTCGTTTACAAGCGTTGCTTTCTTTTTTTTAGATCTAAAATTATACTTAAAGCATAATTTTTTGAGGTGATAAAAATGAAAAAGAATAATTGGCTTTTAGCATTATCTTTAATTAAGTATGTTGTTTTATTTGGAATATTTTTAATATTGGTTAAAGCAATGAGAAATACAAAAATGGAAAATGGACAAACTATTTTGGAGTATTATGCTAGTAATGTGAATGTTGATAATTTTATTGAGCTTTTTAACAAATTTGTGAATATAATGAATTATTATTTTGGCTTTGCTTTATTATTAAACGTTATTTCTATTTTAGTAATTAATAAAAGTAAAAATGAAGCTGTAGTTAAAGCCTTGGGGTTATTAAAAATTTTGTCATTATCATTTGTTTCAGGTATAGCTTTGTTGTTATTTAAAGCTGATAATAAGAAAAATAAAGATACATGTGCAGCAAGTGAAAATGTAATTTCTAATTTTAATAATACAAAAGCAAAAAAACGACTTGAGCCAATAAAAAAGTATAATTTTCCAAGTGCAATATTAAATTCTTTGGTTTGGTTATTTTTTGTAATTATTTTCTTTCTTTTTACAAAAGGTATGTCAAAGCTATTTAAGGTAAGTGATAGTACACCAAGTACTGTAATTATTGTAGGAACAATTGTATTCTTTGTTATTAGATTAATTCCTGTGATTGGTTTAATTTGTTGTTTTTATTCTTGTTTATGTGGTAATCATTATTATCGTAAGGCTTTGGATAAAGCAGAAGATTTATTATATTATGGAATGACTATAGATGAGGTTAGAGATTTCATGCAAAATATTAGGATTCAACGTGAGGGTGTTAATAATAATGGAGATTATGTTATTATTTATTCTGATGTTAAGCGTAAGAAAAGGGATAAGGATTATGAATCTTTAGTATGTGTTTTTAAAGATGGAAAGCTTTGTGATATTGATAGAGCATATCGTAGAACAATTGTTTATAATTAAAGTATTATGGTTCACTATAGGTGATCCTTTTTTATACTAAAATAGTAAAGAATAGTAAAAGATAGTAAAGGAAAGTAAAAATAGTAAAAGAAATTTATGTATCGGATTCTTGTTTTTTTTAGTCATATATGATAAACTAAAATAGTAAAGAATAGTAAAAGATAGTAAAAGAAAGTAAAAATAGTAAAAGGAGAAAAAAAGATGAACAATCCATTTTCATTAATATTTGGAAAAAATCCAAAGTTATCAATAGATAGACCAGTTGAAAAAAATGAAATTATAGAATCTTTTTCAAGTGAAACAATTAATCAGCAAATATATTTAATTACTGCAATAAGAGGTAGCGGTAAAACGGTATTAATGACAGAAATTTCAGAATATTTTAAAAATAAAAAGAATTGGTTGGTTGTGGAATTAAATCCAGAAATAGATATGAGAAGTAGTTTACTGTCAAAATTGAATAGTATTGCTGGAACAATGATAAAGAACATAAATATAAATTTGTCATTATTTAATATTTTTACAATTGGAGCTAATCTTGAAAATAAGGTAACAGATATTGAAACTGCCATTTGTAAGGTTTTAGAATACTTAAAAAAGAGAAATATTCGCGTCCTAATAACTATTGATGAGGTAGTAAAAAATAAAAACACCAAGATATTTTCAAGTATGTTTCAAATTCTTGTTAGAAACGATTTACCAGTTTTTTTATTAATGACAGGCCTTTATGATAATATTAAAAATCTTCAAGATGAAAAAACATTAACTTTCTTATATCGTGCGCCTAGAATTAATCTTGAGCCTTTAAACTTAAATTTGATTGCCTTAAAATATCAAGAGGTTTTTAATCTATCTGAAGCTGAAGCTAAAAAAATGGCTAAGCTTTCTGGTGGTTATGCTTTTGGATTTCAGGCGTTAGGATATTTAACTGTTAAGCATAATGGTGATTATAAGAAAGCTATTAATGAATATAAGATATATCTAGAGGAGTATTCTTATGACAAAATATGGTCAGAATTATCTGAAAATGACAAGAATTTAATTATTTCAATTGCGAAGACTAAAAGTAAGCTTGTAAAGGATATTATGGCTTGCTGCAATTTGGATAATAATCACTTTAATCCATATAGAAAAAGGTTAATTAATAAAGGAATTGTAGATGGTAGTCATAGAGGAAAGCTAACATTTATTTTGCCACTTTTTGAAGAATATGTATTAGAAAATAGTTAATTTTTAAATTGTAAGGTGTTTTTAAATATGTTATAATTAATCATAAAGAAATGGAGAAGATATTATGATGAAGAAGGCGACCTATGGTCAAAGAGCCGCAGCTACCTTAATTGATTTATTAATAATTGGTGTTGTAGTTGCATTGTTTGTAGTTATTTTTAAAAATTTTATGGTTAAGGAAGCTCCAGAGGTACTTGTTAATTTAACACAGCAATATTTAGATGGAACAATTACCCCAAATGAGTATCTAGAAGAGATTCAATCGTTGATGCAAAATGATGTTACTGTGTTGGCATATTACAATGGAATTCAAAGTTTCTATATTTCAACATTTGCTACATTTATTATTGTTTTCTGTCTATATTATGTTTTACTTCCAATGCTTTGGAAAAGTGGTCAAACAGTTGGTAGATTTGCGATGAAGATAAAGGTTAAGAATGCTGATGATGATACTTATACAGTAGGTACCTGTATTTTACGTGAAATTGTTGGTAACCTATTGATTAGTGTGGTATTAAATTGTTGCTGCTGTATACCTTTAATAATAAATTTAATCATTATTGGTAAAAATGGTTATTCAATTGCTGATGGTATTTCTCGTAGTGAGCTAGTATCAACAGTTTATAAAGAAGAGGAAGAACAAAGTGATAATCCATTTAATGATTATTTAAATGCTGATATTACTAAAGAAACTAATGTAGAAGATCAAGATTTCTTCTTTAATGAGGATGAAAAAAAGGATGACAATAACGATAAATAAGCTTCCTTTTAAATATTTGATGTTTAAAAAGAATGATGAAAAAGCTATTTATGAATTTTTAAATAATAGCTTTTCAGCAAAATTCATATTAAATAATGATCTTGATTTAGGTATTTGCCTTTACTATGGTTTGGAATTTAGTGAGGTATATGAAGCATTACAGGCTTTTTTAGACGAAGGAATTATTAGCACCCCAATTTATTGTTCAAAAGAAATTAATTCTTTAAAGGATTTTGAATTTGATTATAATTTCATAAAAAAGGAAATATTATTAGTATCTAGTGACGTATATGATTCTAAATCATTATTGTTTAAAACGACAAATGCTAGTGTAAGTAAGGACAAAAGTAATTATGTTTTAAAGAATTATGCAAATGATACGGAAATGAAAAATATCATAAATAAATTGTTTGAGGCTGATTTGAATGTTTCCAAAGCAAGTAAAATGCTATATCTTCATCGTAATACTTTAATATATAAGCTTGATAGATTTTATGAAATAACTGGCTATGATATTAGAAAATTTAATGATGCTTGTTTTATAAAGCAATTACTATAAAGGAATGCCTATTCCTTTATTTTAATATAGGAGGATCAAAATGACTGAGGAAGTAATGAAAATTATTAATGATGAAACACTAACCTATGAGCAACAGCTTTTAGCACTAGCAAGGCTTAGTGAAAATAATTGTGAAGCTTTGAAAAGAAATCCACTTTGGATTAAGGCTTTGAGTGAAGGTAAGGTGTGTGATTTAAATGAGGGACTTGCACCTTATAGACCAAGATATATTTTGCCTGATTATGATATTCTTATGAACAAGGGCTGCAAGTTTTTAGAGTTACAGCCTGCTAAAAATTTAATGGAGGCTTGTAATAATTTACTTATATTTTATAAGCATGTTCCATCGATAACATCATATTCTGTTTATCTTGGAAATTTTACTACTCTATTTATGCCGTTTGAGGATGAAGCCTCTAACCCTTTAACAAAGGAAATATTAAGAATGTTTTTACTACATATTGATAAGACCTTATGTGATTCATTTGTTCATGCTAATATTGGACCAATGGATAGTAAAATAACAAGAATCATTTTGGAATTAACTAAGGAAATGCAGCTAGCAATTCCTAATATTACGCTTTTATATGATGAGGATATTACTCCTGATTCCTTGGCACTTATGGCAATTGAGGTTATGCTTAAAACCTCTAAGCCTTCATTTGCTAATCATAAAATGTATAGCTTGGAGCATAAAAACAATCCATATGGAATAGCTAGCTGCTATAATGCTTTAAATATTGGTGGTGGCGGCTACACACTTCCAAGATTAAGATTATATGAAATAGCCTGTGAGGCAGTAAATGTTGATGATTTCTTTTCTAACGTTTTACCAAAATATGTTAATTTAATATTAGAATATATTGATGATAGAATTGAATTTATTGTTAATAAAAGTAGCTTCTTTAAAGCTAATTTTTTAGTACGTGAGGGCTTTGTTGAACGTGAAAAATTTACGGGTATGGTAGGCGTTGTTGGCGTAAATGAATGTGTTAATAAGCTTCTTGGTATTACAGATTTTAATAAGGGCTTTGGTCATAATGAGGAAGCAAATGTTTTAGCTATTAGAGTCCTTTCGGAAATTGAAAAAATGGTTAATGCTCATAAAGGTCTATATTGTTCAAAATGTGATAATAAATATCAAATGCATGCTCAGGTAGGAATAGATTCAGATGGTATGGCTGATTCACCAGGCTGTCGTATTCATATAGGCTATGAGCCAAATTTATTCGAGCATTTAAATTTGGAAGCTAGATTACATAAATTTTTCCCTTGTGGAGTTGGTGATATTTTTAAATTTGATCAAAGCTTTAATAATTCTTTGGATGCAATTTTAGATATAATAAAAGGTTCATTTATTAAAGGAATGCGTTATTTTACAGCATATAACGAGGATAATGATGTTGTAAGAGTTACAGGATATTTAGTTAAGAAAAGTGAAATAAAGCGTTTAGAGGAAGGCAAACAATCATTAAATAATGTCACAGTTTTTGGCTATGGAGCTAAAGAACATGGCCATGCGCTTGAGCGTAGGGTTTATCATGAAGGCAAGAATTAATAAAATAATTCCCTTTTCCAATGTTGATGGTCCTGGAAATAGAATGGCAATCTTTTTTCAAGAGTGCCCGTTTTCTTGCTTATATTGCCACAATCCAGAAACAATAAATGAATGTATAAATTGTGGTAAATGTGTTTCATATTGTCAAAGTGAGGCTTTAAGTATTGTAAATGGCAAGGTAATATGGGATGAAAAAATATGTGTTAACTGTGACACATGTATTAAGGTATGTCCTAATATGTCATCACCAAAAACTAAGCTTTATAGCATTGATGATATAGTGAAAATGCTTAAAGATGTTAAACCATTTATTAGAGGGGTAACTGTATCTGGTGGTGAATGCATGAATTATGCTAGCTTCATTTTGGATTTATTTAAAGAAGCCAAGAAGCTTAATTTAAGTTGTCTTATTGATTCTAATGGCTATTATGATTTTGAAAATTATCCCGATTTATTAGCAATTTGTGATGGAGTTATGCTTGATGTTAAGGCCTTTGATAAGGAATTTCATAGGCTTGTTACTAAAAATGATAACAACATAGTTTTAAAAAATCTTAGGTTTTTACTAGAAAGTAATAAGCTTTATGAGGTTAGAACAGTTATTTTACCAGGATTTGCTTTGGAAAACCAAAAACAGTTGAAGAGGTTTCAAGAATTATAGGCTCTAAAACTAGATATAAATTAATTAAATATCGTCCCTTTGGTGTTAGAGATGAGGGAATTAAAATGTTTGGCAATAAAATAGTTTCTGATGATTATATTGCCAAAGTGGTTGAAATTGCTAAAAAGAATGGCTGTAATACGACGATTACTATTTAATTTTTGTGCAATTTGTCCATATGAATACGCTTTATTATCAGTTATAATATAGATAGTTAAAAAACGGAGGAATTTATTATGTCAACATTAAGTTTAAGAAATATTAATAAAGTTTATCCTAATGGTGTACAAGCTGTTTTCGACTTTAATCTAGAAATAGAAGATAAGGAATTCATTGTGTTTGTTGGTCCATCTGGTTGTGGAAAGTCAACTACACTTCGTATGATTGCAGGTCTTGAGGATATCACAACTGGTGAGCTTTATATTGATGGTGAATTAATGAATGATGTACCATCAAAGAATCGTGGTATTGCCATGGTTTTCCAATCTTATGCCCTATATCCACATATGACTGTATATGATAATATGGCATTTGGTTTACAATTACGTCGTGTACCACGTGATGAAATTCAAAGAAGAGTACAAGAGGCTGCAATGATTTTAGGTCTTGAGCCTTATTTAAAGCGTAAGCCAAGAGCATTATCAGGAGGTCAACGTCAAAGAGTTGCTTTAGGTCGTGCTATTGTTCGTGATGCTAAGGTATTCTTAATGGATGAGCCACTATCTAACCTAGATGCTAAACTACGTGTAACAATGCGTGGTGAGTTAACTAAGCTACATCGTAGACTTGGTTCTACAACAATTTATGTAACTCATGACCAAATTGAGGCTATGACAATGGCATCAAGAATTGTTTGTATGCGTGATGGACGTGTTCAACAAATCGGTACTCCAAGAGAAATTTATGAAACTCCAGCTAACGTATTCGTTGGTGGATTCATTGGAACACCTCCTATGAATTTCTTACATGGTGTTGTTGATGAGGATGGTTATTTCCATACTGCAGATGATACTTATAAGATTGCTGTTCCAAAGGGTAAACTAAAACCATTAATTGATGGTGATTATATTGGCGTTGAGGTTATTATGGGTATTCGTCCTGAGGATATTCATGATGATTTAAGTGAACAAAGTCAGGTAATATTTGAGACATATCCTGAAGCTGTTTGTGAATTAACAGTAGATGTTTCTGAATTACTTGGTGCTGAAACTAATATTTATGCAACAATGGATGGCGATGCTGTGATTGCTTCAGTTGATTCAAGAGATGATCTTGAGCCTGGTGATAAGGTTAAGGTTGTTATGGATATGAATCATTGTCATTTCTTTGATGCTGATACTGAACTTGCAATTAGATAATTATTGTATGAGGAGTGCTATATTGAATGGCACTCTTTTTTCTAGTAATTTATTTTGAAAATTTTCATTTTTATGATAAAAGTGCCAATGTAATGGCTTTCATAAACTAAAAAGCGCTTTCAAATGAGCGATTCATTGAAAAAAACGCTTAATATATGGTATAATCAAAATGAAAAAAGAGTACATTTTTTAGTGTTATTAGGAGGAATTTTGAAATGGCTAAGAAAATTGTTTCTGATTTAGATTTAAAAGGAAAGAAAGTTTTAATCCGTGTTGATTTTAACGTTCCTATGAAAAATGGTGTGATTACAGATGATACTCGTATTCGCGCTGCCCTACCTACTATTGAATATGTTTTAAATCATGGTGGTAGAGCTATAGTATTTTCACATTTAGGACGTGTTAAATCAGCTGATGATGTTAAGAAAAATGATATTACTCCAGTTGCTCATAGACTAGAGGAATTATTAGGACGTCATGTTGAATTTATTAATGCTACTCGTGGTGAAGCATTAGAAAACGCTGCAAAGAATTTAAAAGATGGCGAAATCATGATGTTCCAAAATACAAGATATGAGGATTTCGATGGCGAGAAGGAAACAAAACTTGAATCTAAGAATAATCCAGAGCTTGGTGCTTACTGGGCATCTCTTGGTGATGTGTTTGTAAATGATGCATTTGGTACTGCTCACCGTGCTGCAGCTTCAAATGTTGGAATTGCTTCAAATGTTAAAGAAACTGCTGCAGGCTTTTTACTTGAAAAGGAAATTAAATATATTGGTGGTGCTGTAGATAATCCAGAGCGTCCATATGTTGCAATCCTTGGTGGTGCAAAGGTTTCAGATAAGATTGGTGTTATTGAGGCATTAGCTACTAAGGCTGATAAGATTTTAATTGGTGGTGGAATGATGTTTACATTCCTTAAGGCTTTAGGCTATAACATTGGTAAATCTTTATGTGAAGAGGATAAGATTGATTTAGCTAAAGAATTATTAAAGAAGGCTGAAGGAAAGATTATTCTTCCTGTAGATACTGTTTGTGCTAAGGAATTTGCTGATGTTGCTGGTGTTGTTAAGGATGTTGACAAGATGGCAGATGATGAT
>CALCWU010000160.1 GCA_937905855.1 uncultured Mollicutes bacterium | reverse complement strand
TAAAGCTTACAACATATATTATAGGAATAAATCAAAATTATTTTAAAACGATTATATCTGTAATTATTGATGCAATATATGTTATTTTGTATATATTTATTCCTTATAATTTAGAAAAATATAAATATTTATTTATTATTGTAATTTCTTATTTGCCATTTAGCTCTATAAATAAAAATTCGTTATCTTGTTTTTTTATATATTTAGTATTTAATATGAGCATTGGCGGAATTAATGAAATTCTTTATACTATTTTAAATTATAGATTTTTATCATTATTTATTTCTATATTTATTATGGTCATAATTTCCTTAGTTTATGCATATAAAAAAATATATTTTAATCATAAATGTCTTAATTATGAAATAAGAGTTACTATTGATGAAAAAAAATATGTGATTATGGCATATTTAGATACAGGAAATTTTTTGAGATACAATTTTGTACCAATTATTTTGGTTAAAAATAAAAAGCTACTTGTTAAGAAAATTGGAAATATGTTAATTTCTGGTGCTATTAATAAGGGGAAAATTGATATTTATAAAGCTGATTGTCTTGAAATTAAGATTGGGGGAGTTTATAAAAAAATTGATGCCTATTTATGCTATGCAAATATTAGCTATGATGCTTTAATTGGACTTGAAACTATAGGGGGATAATATGTTTAAGTTAATTATGTGGTTAATTAGTTTATTTAAAAGAAAGGAAGAAATTTGCTATTTTAATTTTTGTTTACCAGAGCCTTTAACAGAGGAAGAGGAGAATAAATATTTATTACTTGTAAAAGAGGGTAGCCTAGATGCAAGAAATATTTTAGTTGAGCATAATATGCGCTTAGTAGTTTTTATAGCTAAACGCTTTGATTCACCTAAAACTAGTATTGAGGATTTAGTGTCAATTGGTTCAATTGGTTTAATTAAGGGAGTTGAAACCTTTAAAAGTGATAAAAATATTAAGCTTGCGACCTATGCTTCAAGATGTATTGAAAATGAAATATTAATGTTCCTAAGAAAAACAAGTAAAATAAGAAATGAAGTATCCTTAGAAGATAGGCTTAATGTTGATGGAGATGGTAATGAATTATTATTAGAGGATGTAATTGCAAATCCGGGGGATTTAATTTTTGATATTATTGTTAAAAAAGAAAAAGAAAAATTTATGTATGAGGCAATTATGAAATTAAAGCCACGTGAAAGAGAAATAATTAGTATGCGCTTTGGTCTTTTTGGAGTTGAAGCCCTAACACAAAAAGAGGTGGCAATATTACTTGGTATATCACAATCATACATATCTCGACTTGAAAAGAAAATATTTGATAAAATCAAATTTGAGATGGAAAAGAAATTAGCAATAAGTAATTAAAATTTAGTATTAATAGTTAAAATCCTCAAATAATAAAATGAGGTGAAAAGAATGTATAAGGTGGAAATAACTGGGGTAGATACATCTAAATTAAAGATATTATCAAATGAGGAAATGAATGAATTATTAGTAAAAATAAAAAATGGTGATCAAATTGCTAGAGATAAAATGATTGAAGGTAATTTAAAGCTTATACTTAGTGTTTTAAAGAAATTTAATGATAGACATGAAAGCCAAAGTGATTTATTTCAAGTTGGGTGTATTGGGCTTATGAAGGCAATTGATAACTTTGATATGAATTTTAATGTTAGATTTTCAACATATGCAGTGCCAATGATCATTGGAGAAATAAAACGTCATTTACGTGATAATAGCTCAATAAGAGTATCAAGATCATATAAGGATTTAGCATATAAGGCTTTAGCATATAAGGATGAGTTTCAAAAGAATAATCATAAGGAACCATCTATTGAAGAAATTGCTAATTTTCTTGAAGCAAAATCTGTTGATGTTGTCTTAGCTTTGGAAGCAATTCAAGATACAATTAGTATGTCAACGCCAATTTATGATAATGGTGGCGATATTATAGAATTAGAGGATCAAATAGGCTCTGATGATCAAATTATGGAAAATTGGGCTAAAAATCAGATGATTAAGGAAGCCTTCTCACGCTTAAATGAAAGAGAAAAACGAATAATTTATCATCGTTATTATGAGGATAAAACTCAAAGTGAGATTGCGACGGAATTAAATATTTCGCAGGCACAGGTTTCTAGATTAGAAAAAAATGCATTAAAAATTATGCATGATTCATTTAATTAAGTCATTTTATTTAAAATGGCTTTTATTTTTTATTAATTTATGATACAATTTAATTATCGTATAAACGATATTATAGATTGGAGTTGTTTAAATTGAATATATGGCATGATATTAATCCTAATAGAGTGACTAAGGATCATTTTATTTCTTGTGTTGAAATTCCTAAAGGAAGTAAATTAAAATATGAAATGGATAAGGAAACAGGTCTTATTATGCTTGATAGAATATTATATACGTCAACACACTATCCAGCTAATTATGGATTTATTCCAAGAACCTATGCTGATGATAAAGATCCATTAGATGTATTAATTTTAGGTGATTTTTCTTTTTGTCCTATGTCACTTATAAGATGTAAACCAATTGGTGTAGTTAAAATGATTGACAATTCAGAAATCGATGAAAAAATCATTGCTGTTTGTGAAAATGATCCGGCAATGAATTGTTATTCAGATATTAAGGAATTACCACTACATTTATTTGCTGAAATCAAACATTTTTTTACAGTTTATAAGCAATTAGAAGAAAAGAAATCAACATTAGTTACAGAAATATTAGGCTGTGAGGATGCAAAGAAATCAATAGAAATGGCAATTAAAGCCTATAATGAACTTTTTATTCAAAGTAGATAATATTTTCTTGCTTGAAAATAACTAGTAAATATTATATAATTGATGTGTTTGAAGATGTTTAAAAAGGAGTAGATAATAATGGCTTTAACAGCTGGAATTGTTGGTTTGCCTAATGTTGGAAAATCAACATTATTTAATGCCCTGGCTGGACAGCAGATTTC
>CALCWU010000159.1 GCA_937905855.1 uncultured Mollicutes bacterium | reverse complement strand
TTGTGGCTTTAGAATAAAATCAGCAATACCAAGAAAAGGTTTCATTAGGAATATTTATTTAAATAATCTAACTATGATAGACGTCAAATATTTATTTCATATTTATTTAAATTGGAATCCTCTTTATAGTATTTGTAAGCTACCTGATGATTATAATGGTGAAATATTACCTCATTATCAAGCATTAACTACTAAAACTATTGGTGAAAATACTAATATAGATAATCTTTATATAAAAAATGTTAAAGCTTTTTTATCTAAAGATTACAAAGGAATTGCTAGAGCCTTTATGATTGTTGGTTTTGATGATAGACATATTAATAATTTGAACTTTAAAAATATTGATATAACTGCCTTTGAATATGGTAAGATTGAGTTTGTAGATAATTTGAAATTTACAAGTTTTAAAATTAATGTTATGAATGCTTATGAAGAAGCAAATGATGAATATGATAACAGGTAAGCAAATGATTTTATGTTTATTGTAAAATGTGATATAATAAATTTAGGTTAATTGATTTTGGAGGAAAAAAATGGAGCAAGTTAAAAATGAAGTATTAGTTGGCGAAAGAGCTATGTTTGCTTCTTTGAATAAAGAATTTATAAATTGTACCTTTGAAGATGGTGAATCTCCTTTAAAGGAAAGCAAGAATATTAAGGTTAATGCGTGTAGCTTTAAATGGAAATATCCTCTTTGGTATTGTAATGATGTTGAGGTGTTTGATACAACCTGGGATGTAACAGCAAGGTCTGGTGTTTGGTACACTAATAATCTTGTAATTAGGGATTCAAAAATTAATGCCCCTAAGCAGTTTAGAAGATGCAATGGAATAAAACTAAGCAATGTTGAAATACCAAATGCACTAGAAACTATGTGGATGTGCCAAAATATTGAAATAAAAAATACTCACATTGTTGGCGATTATTTTGGAATGAATTCTAAAAATATCGTTTTAGAAAATGTAATTATAGATGGTAATTATTGTTTTGATGGTGGTGAAAACATTAAAGCCTATAATTGTGTATTTAATAGTAAGGATTCATTTTGGAATTGTAATAATGTTGAGCTTCATAATTGCAAAATAGTTGGTGAATATTTAGCTTGGAATACTAAACATATCACATTTGTCAATTGCAATTTAGAGTCATTACAGGGTTTATGCTATATTGATGATTTAAAGCTTGTTGATTGCAAAATCTACAATACTAATTTAGCCTTTGAATTTTGTAGCAATATTAATGCGACAATTTTGACTAAGGTTGATAGTATTTAAAGGGTATGATGAATTAATTTTAGATAAAAAGTTTATTGATCCTAATAAAACAATTATTGAGGTGAAGTAATGTACGATTTTGATAAAATAGTTAATCGTTTTAATACAACGTCATTGAAGTGGGATATAGGTGAAAATGAATTACCTATGTGGGTTGCTGATATGGATTTTGCAGTTTGTGATGAAATAACAAAAGCTATGAAAAAGAGAATGGAATGCGAAGTGTTTGGCTATAATATCATTCCCGATGAATGGTATGATGCTTATATTAATTGGTGGAAGAATCGTCACAGCTTTGAAATAAAGAAGGAATGGTTGCTATTCTCTTTGGGAGTTGTACCATCAATTTCTAGTATTGTTAGAAGAATGACAAGGCCAGCTGAAAAGGTAGTTCTTCAAACACCAGTATATAATATTTTCTTTAATTCAATTTATAATAATGGACGCTATATTTTAGAAAGCCCACTTGTTTATGAAAACAATGAATATCATATTGATTTTAATGATTTAGAAGCTAAATTAGCTGATCCTCAAACAACGCTTATGATTTTATGTAATCCTCATAATCCAGTTGGAAAAATTTGGGATTTTGATACTCTAAAGAAAATAGGAGATTTATGTGTTAAGTATAATGTTATTGTCTTAAGTGATGAAATTCATTGTGACATAACATTACCAGATAAGAACTATATTCCTTTTGCTAGCGTTTCTGATAATTGCAAGAATAATAGTATTACCTGTATAGCTCCTACTAAGGCCTTTAATATAGCTGGACTTCAAACATCGGCAATT
>CALCWU010000158.1 GCA_937905855.1 uncultured Mollicutes bacterium | reverse complement strand
ATGCAATTCTTTCATTAATAAAAAATATTATTTCTGATTATGAAGGCTTTGCTGACGCAATTAATGATGCCAAAAATAATATAAACTATTCTTCACTTGTTACAACAAAAGAAAAGGCTGTTTTAATTAGTACTAGCTTTGCTACTACATTAAGGCAACATCTAACAATAAGAACATTACTAAATTTTATCAAAAAATTTAAAGAATATTATCCCTTTTCTGATGAAATGCAACAACAAATAATTCTTTTAAATAACAATATTATAAAGGATACAATTAAATCACTAATTACCAAGAGGATTATTAAAATTGATGATGGCATAATTCTATTAACCCCATTTGGTAAAGAAATTGCTGATGAAATATTTATTTCTGAACAAAAAATAGCGGCATTTGCAGTTAATGAAGCAAATGAAATTTATTTAAAGGCTCTTGATGAGCCAGATAATAAAGAAACTTTAATTGAAGAATCAAGGAGCATATTTTCCAAATTTTTTGATGCTGATATTATTAACTGCCACAATGATGAAAATCCCCCTATAGAAAAATCTTATGAAATTTACGAGAAAATTTATAATTTCATTCATTTTTTCAATTTAAATATAGCTAAATTATATCAATCTTATGAAACTGTATTTAGTTATTACGCAAAAGCATATTATAGGATATGTGAGCGTGTAATTATGAATTCTATTTTAACAGATAATAAAGAGTTAGCCGTTAAAATCATTAAAAATACCATAAAGGATTTTGGTAATTCAGCAGTCTACCTCTTTGTCGTTTCTATGATTTATGCTTCAAAAATTGAAAATCCAATTCTCACTCGCTTTATAGAGCGCAATTTCAATTATAATATTGATTTTGATGCCGTTTTGTTTAATGATTTAATTATTGATTCTAAGTACAATACCTCAGAATTAAAGGAAATCGTTGAACAATTGACAAATGTTAATCCTTATGTTCTTGGTCTTCTATCTAATTTTGTTATTATTAAATATCAACCAAAAATCGACATTGTCGATTATGAGAATAAAGAGCTAAATTCATTAGATGACGCCATTGTTTTAGCTGTACTTTATAAAAAAATTTATAAAGATGATATTTTAGAGCCAAGCTATATGCTATATAAAAATTATATTAATGAGCTATTAGATGATTTTATACTTTCCTTAATTCTTTCCTCACTAGCTGATTTATATAAAGTTAGAAATGAATATAGTCTTAAGGAAATAGAAAATTACTTATTATGCAAAAACGTAGATGACCAATTAAAGACTTTAAAAACCTATAAAATATTCAAGAATGAAAATAAGCAATATGTAAAAAAAGTCTTACAAAAATGCTTTTGGCTTAAAATATTAGCCTACAATAAAAATGACAATTTAGTTCTTAGTCCATTTGGCTTAGCTATTATAAAAGCTAATAAAAATGATTTAGTTTCATAAAAAAATGAACTTTACAAAGTTCATTTTTTTATATCTTTTTATTCTTTTTAAGATTTTTGGAAATCAATCTACAAATTAAAACATAGAAGAAAATCTCTTCTGATTTAAATGTTCTTGGATTAAATAAATTCTCTAAAGAAATTGCTCCAATAATATTTCCCTTATCATCTTTAAAAATATATTGGAAAAAGGCCTTGATATTATTATTTACAAATATAATTACTTGATTTTTATAAGTGGTGAGCAATGATGATGTATTTCCTACACTAAAATAATCCTTTTTGGCGAATAATTCTTTATAATCATCATCAATTATATAGCTTCCATCTAAATTTCCACCTAAATCACCATAAGCATAGCGTGGTTTAGAAAAATCATTTATATAAACTAAGGCACGACTAAATTTACCTAAATCAAATAGTTTTTTTAAAATATCATCAAGCACTACATTTTCCGCATAGCATTGATCAATAATATCAAAATTGTCGTCAGTTAAAACATTGGCTTGAGTTTGACTCTCTGAATAAATACCTTTTTCATTTAATAAATCACCATGTATTTCAGGTGTATATATTATATAACGATTTTTACCCTTATTTTTAGCAATATATAGGCATTTGTCTGCAAGCTTAAATAAATCTATAGAATTAATTACATTATTTGGAAATCTTGCTATACCAATTGAACAGGTAATAAGTCGTTCATCCTTACTACCAGCTGTAATCCACTGAATACCCATTCTAACATTTCTAGCAATATTTTTTACCTCATCAGTATCAATCGTATTTAAAACAATTAAAAATTCATCGCCACCAAAGCGTCCTGCCATTCCGTTATAGCCAATAGTTCTTTCAATAATTCTGGCAACCTTACATAAAATTTCATCACCATATTTATGACCATAGCTATCATTTATATCTTTAAAATAATCTATGTCTAAAATCATAAGTGTAGTGTGATTTTTACATACATCTACTCGATTATTTAGATACTTTTCCATATAGGTTTTATTCTTTAGCTTAGTAAGACCATCCAAATCGTCATCGATCATCTTCTCATTCACAATCGCATCAGCTAAATGATTATAAACAAACACACCAATTACTATTTCTTTGTCATAGGCACTATAGAATGGAGAAACTAAAATC
>CALCWU010000157.1 GCA_937905855.1 uncultured Mollicutes bacterium | reverse complement strand
TCCTGGTTTTCTTCTATTTATATCATCCACAAAATCAGCCAATGTAAGCTTAATTCCACTAGGCATTCCATCAACAATTACTCCTACACCACTTCCATGAGATTCCCCATAAATAGTAACTCTAAAGATTTGTCCAAAGCTATTCATTTATAATTTGCACCACCTTTTCATAAATCCATAAATAATCACTATTAATACCTTTATTCCAAATTTCTTCAGCCTTAATTGCTTGACCGACAAGCATTAATAAACCATTATAGGACTTTTTTATATTGGTAAGAAGCATTGTTTTTAGAGGATTAAAAATTATATCAATACATCTATTAACTCTTTTAGCAACCTCAATATCAATTGGCATTTGATTAACATTTGGATACATTCCTACAGGAGTAGTATTTACTAATAAATCAATTTTTGAAATTTTTGCTAGATCATTATAATCAATAACATTTTCCTTTCCATCTTTGTTTCTAGAAACATAAATAGGATCTCCATCTTTTGATTTTATTGCTTCATAAACCGCTTTACTTGCTCCACCGGTTCCAAGAATATAACATTCATTAATATTGTTAATATTATATTCATCTAGTGTCAAAAGAAAACCATAATAATCTGTATTATAGCCAATTGTTTTACCATCTTTAACACAAATAGTATTAACACTACCTATTTTTTTGGCTTCATCAGATATTTCATCTAAATATTTCATTATTTCAATTTTATAAGGAATAGTAACATTATAGCCAGCATATTTACCAGCCCTTAAATAATCAATATATTTTTTTAATTCATGATTATCACATTCAATTAATTCATAGGAAGCATCAATATTATTTTGTTCATAAATCAAATTATGAATAATTTTTGAATAGCTATGTCCTAATTTTTTACCAAGTAAGCCATATTTTTTCATTTAATAAGCTCCTTTTGATAATCCTTAGAAGCCTTTAAAACCCCATCAAAAAAGGTTAAATAAAATTTTTCTAATTCTTTATCATTCAAAATATTTAAATTTTTTTCAATAATCTGGGCCTCTCGCTTACTATCTAAAACCTCTAAATTATTTTCACGCTTATATAATGCCACCATTTTTGAAGCCTTCATTCTTTCTTTAAAAAGTTCAATCATTTGGGCATCAATTTCATTTATTTTATCTCTTGCGATTTCTAAATTATTCTTCATATCTTACCTTTCCTCCAAGGCCTGCAAAATCTTCAAAAAAATTAGGATAGCTCTTAGAAACACATTCCGCATTTAAAATTGTAACATCACCTTCACAAACAGTTCCAGCAATAGCAAGTGCCATCGCAATACGATGATCCTTATGAGCATCAACAATTGCACCATGGAGTCTATCAACACCTATAAATTGCATTTTATCATAGCTTGATTTAACATTTGCACCAAGCTTTGTTAATTCCTCTTCCATAGCACTTACTCTATCACATTCTTTTATTCTTAATCTTTTAACATCAACAAACTTTGATTTTCCCTTACTTAAGGCAGCAAGAACAGAAAGTATAGGACCTAAATCAGGTGACTGTGAAAAATTAATCCTAGCTCTTTTATTTTCTCTTCTTTTACAAGATAATAATTCATTATCATAATATACTAGCCCACCAAAATCCATAATATCATTTAAAATTTTTTTATCACCTTGAAGTGAGTTAAGCTTCATTTGTTTTAAAGAAACATCGCTTCCTAGCATATCAGCAACTAAATAAAAGGCAGCTTGAGAAAAATCACCCTCTACAGTATAATCAAATGGTTTATATTCTTGATTACCAGCAATTTTATAGCCTTTTTTTGTTTTTAGAATATTAATACCAAATTTATTTAAAATATCTAAGGTTAAATCGATATAGCCCTTACTTTCAAGTGGAGTTGTAATATTAATAACTGAATCATCATGAAGTAAAGGAAGGGCATATAAAAGTCCGGTAATAAACTGTGATGAAACATCACCTCTAACATTATAAACACCAGGTTTTATTGCATTATGAATTGTAAGAGGTAAATATTTATCTTGATATTCATATTTAATACCTTGTTCATTAAAAATATCAAAATAAACATCCAAAGGACGATTAGGAAGGTTATTTTTACCTGTAAATGTTACACTCTCATTAATTGTAGAGGCAATAGGTATTAAAAATCTAAGTGTTGATCCTGATTCATTGGCATCAATAATTTTATTAATCCTTTTGACATCTGAGCCAATAATTTCCAAATAATCGTCATATCTATTTATAGTAGCTCCTAAAGACTTCATACCCTCTATAGTCGCAAGAATATCTTTAGAATATGTAACATTTCTTATTATTGATTTACCTTTGGCAAGACAAGCCGCAATAATTGCTCTATGACATAAACTTTTAGATGAAGGAACATCAATTGTTCCCTTTAATAATCCTTTACTTATAATCGCTTTCACTTAAATCAACTCCGTAATTATCTAAATTATATCATTTAATGATTTCATTAGCAATAAATTTGCAAGAATCAAAGCGTAAAAAAAAGAGCAACTAAATGCTCTTAATGTCTTCTTCATTTATTTTATAAATTACTGGATTTCCAATATTTTTAATTAAGATAAAATTAATTACTCCAGCCAAATTCTTTTTATCATAAATTATTGAATGAAGCAACTTGTGATAGTCTATGTCAAGATATGGTAATTCATATAAATCTAGAATTTTCTTTAAATCAAGGAGCAAGCTATCATTTGTAATCCCTAGATCAATTCCTAATCTAATTGCTAAGATCATACCAATTGCTACACATTCACCATGCTTATAATCACTATTAAGCTCAATAGCATGACCAAAGGTATGACCAAAATTCAAAATCATTCTATTGCCCTTGTCAAATTCGTCTTCTTCAACATATTTCTTTTTTACAAGCAGACTTTCATAAATAATTTCTTCATCAATTTCTGGTTTAGTCAAAAGCTTAGTAAATAGCTTAGGATTACCTATTAAAGCATGCTTAATTAATTCACCCATTCCATTATTAAACTCACGTTTATCTAGAGTTTTTAGCGTATCAGGATCAATTAAAACTAAGTCTGGTTGTTTAAAAGCACCTATAATATTCTTACGATTATAATAATCAATTCCTGTCTTACCACCTATTGAGCTATCCATTTGACTTAAAAGTGATGTAGGAATATTTATAAAGGGAAGTCCCCTATAAAGTGTTGCCGCAACAAAGCCTGCAAGATCGCCAACCACACCACCACCAAGAGCAATAATTAAATCATTTCTTCTTATTTCCTTAGTGAGTAAAAAATTTATAACCTCTTGATAGCTTGTAATATTTTTAGATTCTTCGCCGGCCTTGATTGCATAAGAATATACCTCATATTCCTTTAAAGAATTAAATACATTAGTTAAATATATCTTTTCGACATTTGAGTCAGTTATAATATAAATTCTTTTATTATTATAAACATCTTTTATATATTTTCCAAGATTAGCCAAAATTCCTTTTTCAATATAAATATTATAGGAGGTATGTGTTAAATTAATCATTAATTTTTTCACTTTTCCATCTCGCTTCTTTTCTTTCTAGAACTAATAAACAATTCCTTTAATTGATTAGAATTATTATTAATAAGTGCGTCCTTTAATAAGTTAAGTTCAGCTTCAAATTCCGCAATTTGCGCTAATAAATAGCTTTTATTTTCCATAAATAGCTCACTCCATAAATTTTCATTTATCATAGCTATTCTTGTTAAATCACGATATGAATCCCCTATATAATTTTTAGTATCTAAATTATGGTCAGAATTAACAAGGCTTACAGCAATGGCGTGAGTAAGCTGTGAGGTAAAGGCAATCATTTGATCATGATGTTCAGGAGTCATAATAAAAAATTTACCAAATTCAAGATCATGACCAATTTGCATAATAAGATCAATTGCTCTTTTTGAATTATTAATTGGCGTAACCAAAAAATTAGCACCAATAAATATTTTTTCGTCAGCATAGGTTATACCAATCTTTTCCCTTCCAGCCATTGGATGATGAGAAATATATTCACCATGCTCTAAAACATCATTTATCTTATAAACGAAGCTTGTTTTTATACCACAAACATCAGTAATAATTAAATCATCAGGAAAATATTTTGAATACTTACTTAAAAAATTTAATATACCATTAGGATATAATCCTAAAATTAAAACATCAATATTGTTAATAAAGGTTAAAGGATTATCTGATACAGCTGTGACTATTTTATTTTCCAAAGCAAAGCCTCTAGTTTCCTTATTAGTATCTATTCCATAAACCTCATAGCCTTTTTTAATTAAGCCTTTAGCATAGGATCCACCAATTAATCCTAGACCAACAATTAATATTTTCATTATTTCATTGTCTTGCCAACGATTGGAGCGATTTGTCTTAAATCATCCATCATTTTAGCAAACTTCTTAGGCTTTAAGGATTGTGCTCCGTCACATAAAGCACACTCAGGATTATTATGTACCTCAACAATTATGCCATCTGCACCAACAGCCAAAGCCGCCTTTGATAGCCCATCAACCATACTCCATTTACCACCAGAATGTGATGGATCAATAATAACTGGTAAATGAGACAATTCCTTTACAGCCAAAACTGCTGAAATATCTAGAGTATTTCTAGTATATTTTTCAAAGGTTCTTATTCCTCTTTCACATAAAATAACCTTATCATTACCACCAGCTAAAATATATTCAGCAGCCATTCCTCTATTGTTGAACTCATTCCTCTTTTTAAAAGAATTGGTTTATCAATTTTTCCAAGAGCCTTTAGCAAATGGAAATTTTGCATATTTCTGGCGCCAACCTGAATTATATCAACATCACGTACAAATCTTGGTATCATATCCTCAGATTGAATTTCGGTTATAATTGGAAGTCCTGTTTCTTTTTTAGCTTCTAATAATAAATCTAATCCTTCAAGTTCTAATCCTTGGAAAGAATAAGGACTAGTTCTTGGCTTGAAAGCTCCACCTCTTAATATTTGGGCACCAGAGGCCTTAACATCACGTGCAACCTCGCAAAGAGCAAGGACCAGCCATTACAACAAATGATCCTCCACCAATTTTAACGCCCCCTACATCAATAATTGTAGGCTCAGGATGAAAAATTTTAGAAGCTTTTTTATAAGGTGATTGAATTCTTGTCACCTCATCAATACCTTTCATTCCCTTAATATCTTCAACATCAAGCTTTGAGGTGTCACCAACAATGCCAATTACCTTAAACGTCTCACCTGAAATATCTTTAATTTCAAAGTTTTGACTTTCAAAATAATTAACAATTTTTTCATAATCTTCTTTTGTTATATCATATTTCATTCTAATAATCATTATTTATTACCACCTTTATATCTTCATTTTAAGAAAACATTCAAATATAAAAGTACTATTTTACTACTATATTAACTATTTTCTTTGGAACAACAATAATTTTTACAATTTGTTTTCCATCTATATTAGCCTTAACCTTATCTAGACCTAATGCTAATTTTTCAATTTCTTCCTTAGCTAGGGAAGCACTAACCTCCATCTTATCTCTAAGCTTACCATTAACCTGAACAACCATTGTAACAACGTCATCCTGAAGCTTTGATTCATCAAATTTAGGCCAGCTTGCATAAGCAATGCTATCCTTATTACCAAGAATATTCCAAATTTCTTCACCAATATGTGGACATATAGGTGAAAGCATCTTAATAAAATCTAAAGCATAAGGACGATAAATAGAGTTGGCCTTATAAGCTTCATTTAAGAAAATCATTAGCTGCGAAATAGCTGTATTAAAGTTTAAGCTATCATAATCAGCAGAAACCTTCTTAACAGTTTGATGATAAATTTTATCTAAGTTTCCATCATTAGTATCGCTAAATTTAGATGTATATTCTTCATTATTATAGAAACGCCATACACGCTCCAAGAACTTACGAGCACCCTCTAAGCCTTTATTACTCCAAGGAAGTGATGCCTCAAGTGGTCCCATAAACATTTCATATAATCTAAGGGTGTCTGCACCATATTCTTTAACAATATCATCAGGATTAATGACGTTTCCACGAGACTTACTCATTTTCTCACTATTTTCTCCAAGAATCATTCCTTGGTGGAAAAGCTTCTTAAATGGCTCCTTAGTAGGAACTAAGCCCTTGTCATATAAATAATTATTCCAGAATCTTGAATAAAGAAGGTGTCCTACAGCATGCTCTGGTCCGCCAATATATAAATCCACAGGCATCCAGTGCTTTAATAGCTCATAATTAGCAAATTCCTTATCATTATTAGGATCAATATAGCGCAAGAAATACCAGCTAGATGCTGCACTACCAGGCATTGTATTAGTCTCTCTTTTACCTTTTTGACCATGATATGTAACATTTACCCATTCCTTAGCATTTTCAAGAGGAGCAGTTCCATTTACTTTTGGCTTATAATCATCAAGTTCTGGTAAAACAAGTGGTAAATCCTCATCATCTAAAGCCTCATCATGATCAGCAAAATGAACAATTGGAATAGGTTCACCCCAATATCTTTGTCTTGCGAAAATCCATTCACGTAGACGATAAGATATCTTCTTTTCACCAATCTTATGCTCTTCAAGCCAAGCAATCATTTTATTTATTGCATCTTCCTTATTTAAGCCATCAAGGAAGCCAGAATTAATATGTACTCCATCCTCAGTAAAAGCCTCTTTTGTAACATCACCACCAGCAAGTACTGGAATGATTTCCAAATTGAATTTTTTAGCAAAAGCATAATCTCTTTCATCATGAGCAGGTACGGCCATTATCGCTCCAGTTCCATAGCTTGCAAGAACATAATCAGAAATCCAAATAGGAATTTCTTTATTATTAACAGGATTAATAGCATAAGCACCAGTAAATACACCTGTCTTTTCTTTATTTAGCTCAGTTCTTTCTAAATCACTCTTACTACTACATTGCTTTTTATATTCATTAACAAAAGCTTTTTGCTCATCAGTAGTAATTAAATCAACTAAACGATGCTCTGGAGCAAGTACACAATAGGTAGCTCCAAACAAGGTATCACAGCGTGTTGTAAAAACAACAAAGCTTTCAGCACTATTCTTAACCTTAAAGGTAACATGAGCACCAACTGATTTACCAATCCAATTTCTTTGCATTTCCTTAGTAGATGATGGCCAATCGATTTCATCAAGACCTTCAAGTAATCTTTCAGCATAGGCAGGAATATCCATTACCCATTGCTTCATATTCTTTCTAACTACAGGATAGCCACCACGCTCACTTTTACCATCAATTACCTCATCATTAGCTAAAACTGTTCCAAGCTCCTCACACCAATTTACAGGCATATCAACTTGTTTAGCTAGACCATCCTTATATAATTGCTTAAAAATCCATTGAGTCCATTTATAATATTTAGGATCACAGGTACAAATTTCTTTACTCCAATCAAAAGAAAATCCCAACATTTTCAACTGATGAGTAAAGGTTGCAATATTCTTTCTTGTAAAGCTATCAGGATGATTTCCTGTTTTTATAGCAAATTGTTCAGCAGGAAGTCCAAAGGCATCCCAGCCCATTGGATGAAGAACATTATAGCCCTCCATTCTCTTCTTTCTACTTACAATATCAGTTGCTGTATAGCCTTCAGGATGACCTACATGAAGACCCTGTCCTGATGGATAAGGAAACATATCTAAAGCATAGAACTTAGGCTTAGAAAAATCATAAACATCTGTATAGAATGTCTTATTTTCCTCCCAGTAATCCTGCCACTTTTTTTCAATTTCATTTGGATTATATTCTCTCATAATTAAACACCACCATAATTTATCATTTCTTTAATGACTTTTTTCTTTTTATAATTTTATTAACAACAAAAGCAATAGCTGTTGGTAATATGATAATTCCCATAAGGATTAGTTCATAAACATACCAAAGCTTCGTAAAATAATTATTATTTAGCTTAAAATAGATATATAGTTCTAATGTAGCTAGAATAACTGTTGTTACATTAGCTATAATCATATATTTTGGCATATGATAGTTCATATATTTATATTCCTTAAACATACCTAATACCAAATATAAAATTGGACTAGTCATACCAAATAGGCTACAAAATAATATAAATGTCTCTTTACTCTTAATACCAAAGAGAGCTGTAATTGTAATTAAGATAGTTAAAAATAAAACAAGAATTGCATAATGCAATACAAAGACAAATTTTTTCAACTTAATGTCACTCCAGAAGCATTAAATTTGTCATTGAAAGCTTGAGCATTATAAATCTTTCCACCATAAATTACATTTTTAGCGCTAACCAAGCCGTAAGAGGTTTGAATAGTTAATTCATCATTGAACACTCCATAAATATAACCATTTTCTCTTTGATTATCAACAAAAGCATCCTTATACATCTTTAAATCCATTAAGATTAGCTTATTTCCTTTAAACAGCTTATAAGCGTATTTTTTATCCTCTACTATATCGCCTTCTAAGGATAATTCATATTCACTTGGATGCATCATATTTAGTTCATGGAAAATAATTGATTTAACAGAATTTTGAGTATCTTCTGTATTAATAGCCTTAGCTAAAACATCACGAATTTGCTGAGCCTTAGGAATATTATTTTCTAAATAAAGGGAATTTAAATAGTTCAACTCTAAAGCCATATTTAAAGCTTGTGGCGGAATAATTGCCAAAATATTATTCAAATATCTTCTTGTTTGAATGATATCATGCTTATATAAGCCATAGCTTATAGCCAAAAATTTATTTTGCTCAACAATTGCTGAAGGATCATTAATCATTGTTCTTTCAAGCTTTTCAACAATCAAAAAATAACTATCTAAATCATCATTATCTAAATAGTGATAGCCATATTCAATAAGATAGAGGATATATAACTTATCAGGGAAAAATTCTAAATCCTTAAATTCAATATCCTTATATCTTTTGCCAATTGCAACATCTAAGGCATTACCAGCCATTTGTGTTGAAAGCTCTCTAAAGTTTTTATTTTTTATTGAAAGCCATAATCTCATTCCATCATTTTTAAAGCTATTAGAATTAGGAATACCATTTACTATCAAAATATATGAGGTATCAATTG
>CALCWU010000156.1 GCA_937905855.1 uncultured Mollicutes bacterium | reverse complement strand
CGAGGCCTTCCTTAAGGAAATTTCAAATGAAGAGAAATATGGAATCATTATTCGTTCAAAAGGCGTTTTGAAGGCTACCGACAATACAAAATGGTATTATTATGATTATGTATCTGGTGATTATGAAATTCGTTTAGGAGATGCTGATTATGCTTCTCGTTTAGTAATGATTGGCTCTAAAATAGATGAAAATGCAATTAAGGAAGCTTTCGCAAATAGAGGTAATTTATAATGAAGCAAATGCCTGTATTTGTATGTGATGGTTTTCTTGATTCAGGAAAAACAACATTTATCCTTGATACAATTGCAAATGATGGCTTTAAAGAACAGGGACATACGCTTATTTTAGCCTGTGAGGATGGCGAAATTGAATATGACGAGGCCTTTCTTAAGGATAACAATACGAGCATTGAATATATAAATGATATTAGTGAAATGAATTCTAGCAATTTAGATAAGATTGCTAAAAAACATAAACCAAAACGTATTTTAATTGAATTTAATGGAATGTGGGATTTTTCTAATGTCGTATTACCTGAATATTTTGCTATAGGTCAATTTGTAACTTTTGTTGATTACAATACATTTTCATCATATTTTGTTAATATGAAGCAAATGATGGTTAATATGTTTAAGTTGTCAGATGTTGTTGTATTTATTAATTGTAAAAATAAGGAAGAACTACAAAATTATCAAACATCACTTCGTTTGATTAATAATAATGCTTCATATTTTGTTTTTGATGAAAAGGGTAATGGTGAAATTGCTTTTGAGGAAGCATTACCTTATGATTATGAAGCTGATGTTATAGATGTTAAGAAGGAAGATTTTGGCCGTTTTTATGTTGATACCTTTGATCATAAGGAACGTTATGATGGCAAAACTATTTCCTTAACATGTATGGCTTTTAAATCTGATAGATTGCCTAAAGGACAATTTGTATGTGGAAGACTTGCAATGACATGCTGTGCTCAGGATATTCAATTATTTGGGCATTTGGCTTTATCAAATTTGGGTGTCGATATTAAAGATAAGGATTGGATTCATATTGTTTTTAAAATGGAGTATCGCTATTCTAAAGAATATGATGAAGAGGAAGCAGTCCTTCATCCAATTTCAATAGAGGTTGTTTCTTGTAATGATGATCCAATTTTAAATTTATCATAACAGGCTTTATGCCTGTTTTTCTTTGAGGTATATAGATGATTAAAACAATTATTTTTGACTTAGATGGGACAATTTTAGATACATTAACTGATTTAACTGATTCTATAAATTACGCATTAAAAAAGCATAATAAAAAATTAAGAACAGAAGAGGAAATAAAAACTTTTTTAGGTGATGGTATGAGAATGCTAGTAGAGCGTTCCCTACCAAATGAGGATGAACAAGTAATTACTGATGTTTTTAATGATTTTAAAGAATATTATTTAAAGCACTGTGATATTAAAACTAAAGCCTATAAGGGAATAATAGATTTATTAAATTCACTAAAAAATGAATATCAATTAGGAGTCATTTCTAATAAAAGAGACGATGCTGTTCAAACCTTAATAAATAATCATTTTCCAAATATTTTTTCTTTTGTTTTAGGTCAAAGAGACGAAATGAAGAAAAAGCCAGATAAGGAAATGCTTGAATATGCATTAAATGCAATGAATACTAAATGCTTTGAGGCATTATATGTTGGTGATAGTGATGTTGATCTTAATTTTGGCTTTAATGCGAAGGTTTCAGTTATAAGTGTATCCTATGGCTTTAGAAGTCGTGATTTTTTAGTTGAAAAGGGTGCTAGATATATAGCAGATGATATGAATCAATTAAAAAGATTTATTACAATGCTATCAGAATCACATTGTCCTGGATGTGGAGAAAAGCTTGTATTTAAGTTTTTAAAGGGTGAGGGTAACATTCCTTATTGTAATAATTGTCATACATTTAGATTTCCAGCATTTTCTAGTGCAGTATCTATGATTGTTGTGAATAAGGAAGAAACAAAGGTTTTATTAATTGAACAATATCATTCAACAAGAAATATTTTAGTAGCTGGATATGTTAATATAGGTGAATCACTTGAAAATGCTGTAAAAAGAGAAATCAAGGAAGAGGTTGGACTTGATGTAATTTCTC
>CALCWU010000155.1 GCA_937905855.1 uncultured Mollicutes bacterium | reverse complement strand
GGTTCTTCTTGAATGTCTAAAAACAGGTGGAGACTTTGCAGAAATATTTTTTGAGGATAATCAAAAAAATACTATAAAGATGGTTAAGGACCATATAGATGATATTAATGTTATGCATGTTTATGGTGCAGGCATAAGAATTTTAAAGGAAAATGCTGAGGTTTATGGCTATACTAATGAAGTTGATGAGCAAGGCTTAATGAAGCTTGCGAAAAAGCTTAATAAAGCATATCAAGCTGAGCAAATAATTAAAGATTTTGAATTTAAAAAATTTAATAAGGAAAAGACAACGATAATAAATAAATGTTCTAAAGACATAGATAATTCTTTAAAGATTGGTTATTTAAAGATTTGTTGCAAGGCGATTATGAATTATAGTGATAAAATTGTTCAAGCAATTTCTACAATAACAGATGAAACACAGCTTGTAACAATTGCGAATAGTAATGGTGTATTTAAAAATGATGTTAGAAATCATCAAAGGGTTTTTGCTATTGCTATTGCAAGTGATGAAAATGGTATGCAACAGGCTAGTGATAGCTATGGTGGAAATTTTGATATTTCAAATTTTGATAGTTTTGATTTTGAATCCTTTGCCTTAAATATTGCAAAAAGAGCAGTATCTTCCTTAACTGCTGATGAGATGGTTGGTGGAGTTTATGATGTTGTTATTCATAATGGCTTTGGTGGTGTAATTTTCCATGAGGCATGTGGCCATTCATTGGAAGCAACAAGTGTTGCTAAAGGATTGTCAGTATTTAGTGGTAAGCTTGGCGAAAAAATAGCTGCTAGTTGTGTTACGGCAATAGATGATGGAACTATTCCTAACGAATGGGGTAGTGAAAATATTGATGATGAGGGCCATGAAACAAAGAAAAATGTTTTAATTGAAAACGGTATTTTAAAAAGCTATATGATTGATATGCGAAATGGTAGGAGAATGAAGATGGAAGCAACAGGCTCATCAAGAAGAGAAAGCTATCGCTATTCGCCAACATCACGAATGACGAATACATATATAGCTAATGGTAATTCTACCTTAGAAGAAATTATAGCTAACACAAAATATGGACTATTTGCTAAAACAATGGCTGGTGGTTCAGTTAATCCAGCAACTGGTGAATTTAACTTTGCTGTTGGCGAGGCTTATATGATAGAGAATGGAAAGATAACTAAGCAAGTTAAGGGAGCAACATTGATTGGTAATGGTAAGGATACATTATTAAATATCGATATGGTTGCTAATAATCAAACATTTGGTTATGGAATGTGTGGATCATCATCTGGAAGCATTCCGGCATGTGTTGGCGAGCCAACAATAAGAGTAAAAAATATGACTGTTGGTGGAAATGGAGGAAATAAATAATGAATTTCCAAAAATTAAAAGAAGAAGCTTTAAAAAAAGGAATTAAAGAGATTGAAGTATATTCTGTTAAAGAAAATGGCATTGAAATAAGTACATATAATGATGAGGTTGATACAAATGTATTAAGTCAAACTGATGTATTAGCTATTAGAGGCGTTTATAATAAACAAATTGTTACTATTTATGAAGAAAATAATAATGATGAAATGATTCCTAAAATAATCAATAAAATCATTGAAAATGCTTCTTTAATTGATAAAAATGAACCTTATTTCATTTATGGTGGCGACAAAAATTATGAAACAATTAGTGAAGCTAAAAATGATTTTGATGACTATAATACTAAAGATAAAGCGGATTTATGCTTAAAGCTTAAGGATTTAATTTTTGCAAAAAGTGATACTGTAAAAAGTGTCTCAGCTTCATATTCTGAACACGATGTTGCTGTAAGTATTATTAATTCAAATGGACTTAATGTTTCTAAGCATAATAAGTATGCATTTATTGCTGTAGAGGTAGTTTGCAGCCTAAATGAAGAAATGAAGACAGGTTTTGATTATGTTTATTTGAAAAATATTAAAGATTTTCAAATGGATAAGCTTGCTGATAGTGCTTTTTTAGATGCTTATGAAAGCTTTAATGCAAAAAGCATTAAGTCTGGCAATTATAAGGTTGTTTTGGATAAGAGTGTTGTAAGTAGTCTTTTAAGCGCCTTTTCAAATATATTTTCAGCTGATGCGGTTATAAAAAACATGTCATTCTTAAAGGACAAGGTAGGAGAAAAAATATTTGGAGAAAATATAACCATAATTGATGATCCAATGTTTGAACTTGCAACATCTAAGGATACATTTGATGATGAGGGAGTAAAATCAACTGAAAAGACACTTGTTGAAAATGGTAAGCTAATTACTTATTTACATAATTTGAAGACTGCTTCAATAATGAAAACAAAATCAACTGGAAATGGATATAAGGCATCAGCTTCTTCATCAGTTGGGGTTAGTCCTTCAAATCTATATTTAAAGCCTGGTAAGATTGAATTTGCTGAAATGCTTAAAGCAGTCGACAATGGTATTTACGTAAATTCAGTTCAAGGATTACATGCAGGGTTAAATCCAATTAGTGGTGATTTTAATCTCCAAGCTAGTGGCTTTTTAATTGAAAACGGTAAAAAAAGCAAGCCTATTACATTATTTATTTTATCTGGCAAATTACAGGATATGTTAAATAATGTGGTTTATTTAGGAAATGATTTTGAAATTAAAGGAAGCGTTGGTGCTCCAAGCATTACTATTGAAAAAATGGCTATTTCCGGAAAATAATAATTATATTGTAATTTTCACTTTAATGATGTATAATTTTATATATCAAAGCGAGGTAGATTTTTATGAAGAATCCTTTAAAGAGTTATAAATTTTGGATTGAAGCAATATCAGCTGCAATACTTCTTGCTGTTGGTCTTGTTGGAATAATCAATAAAGAATTTTTAGTTCCTCTTGTAGTTTTAATTACAGGAATTGCAATTTTGATTTTTGCAATAATAAGATTTATACCACTAATGAAAACGTTAAAAACTAATAGAAGTAGAGTATTATCATTCTTTGAATTAGCTGTGAATTTAATCATTGGAGTTGTTTTATTTTATGGTGCAATTTTAATTTTTAAAGATAGTGATGCTGAAAGTGGTTTTTCTTATTTTGCTAAAAAGTATTATCGTTTCTTTTTAGGTGGAGTTTTATATTTAAGAGGACTATGCTATTTTATTTGTACTGTCTTATTTAAAGAGGAAACAGATCAAATTAAATTTTGGACACATATTGCCTTTATAACACTTGGTGTTGTTGTATGTACTGTTGATAACATTACACCACAAATTCTAGCATTTATAGTTGCAATATTTGCTCTTTTAGGATCAGCAATGCTAATTGTTGATGCTGGATTTAATTATGGAAAATATCGTAAGGCAATAAAAACTAAACGTGAAAAAGAAAAAGCAAAAGATAATAAGGCTATAGCTCCTGGAGTTGATAAGCCTAGCGAAGAAGACAAGAATATCAACATCCCAGTTGATGAACCAAATAAGCAGGATGAAACATATATAAATTAGTTGTAATTTGCAACTAATTTATTTATGTAGGGAATAAATTCTTTACATAAAAC
>CALCWU010000154.1 GCA_937905855.1 uncultured Mollicutes bacterium | reverse complement strand
ATAGAAGGCTAGGCTTTTTTACTATTGCTCTTGCAATACTAACTCGCTGCTGCTCACCACCAGAAAGGCTTTGAGGAAAATTATTTAAGCGATTTTCTAGGCCAACAGATTTTAAAACCTCAACAGGGTCAAGTGGGTCTTTAGCAACATTTGCTGACATCATTACATTTTCAAGAGCAGTTAAATTTGGCATTAGGTTATAAAACTGGAAAACAAAACCAATGTCATTTCTTCTAAAAAGTCCAAGCTTCTTTTCATTATATTTAGATATATCCTCACCATTAAATAAATATTTTCCACTTGTTGGACTATCCATTCCACCTAAAATATTTAATAATGTTGTTTTGCCAGCACCACTTTGTCCTAATATAACAACAAGCTCACCCTTATTAACCTCTAATGATATATCATCTAAAGCTTTAATTAAAGCTTCATCACTTCCGTATATTTTAGATATACCAGACATTTTTATATAAGCCATTTTTAACTCCTAATTTCCTTAATTACATAATTAATCATTTTCATTTTTGCAGGAATATCAATATGTTGTGGACATTTCTTAACACACGCCTTACAAGCTTTACAATTGGTAGCATTATGTTCCATTAGTGCATCAAAATTATTTAATAAGCCTTCTTTTCTACCACTAATAGCATAATTATTATAAATTTTGAAGTTTTTAGGAATATCAACACCAAAGGGACAATCCATACAATATCTACAACCAGTACAAGGAATAATTTTATTTTTCAAAAACAATGATAAGGCTTCATCAATTGTTTTTCTACCCAAATCATCAAGTGGCTTAAAGCTTTGAAATGTATTAATATTATCCTTAACCTGCTCAAAATTGCTCATACCAGATAAAACTGTCATTACCTGATCGCATGATGCTGCAAAGCGAAGAGCCCAAGAAGCAATTGAAGCATTTGAATTTGCTTTTTTAAATATTTGATTAATCTCATCGCCAAGATTAGCTAGTGTTCCGCCTCTTACTGGTTCCATAACAACAATTGGTAAATTTCTTTTTCTTATAATTTCGTATTGCTCACTTGCCTTTTGGTAATCCCAATCTAAATAATTTAACTGAATTTGAACAAAATCAAAATCATAGGTATTTAAAATTTTTTCTAATACCTCAGGTGTATCATGAAATGAACAACCAAGTCTTTTAATTTTTCCTTCTTTTTTCATCTCTAAAAGAAAATCCATAACCCTCAAATCACGATATTTTAAATAATTGTCATTATTTAGGGCATGACATAAATAAAAATCAAAATAATCAACAGAGCATTTTTCTAGCTGCTCAGCAAAGATTCTTTTAGCGTCATCAACATTATTTAAAAGCCAAGTTGGCAATTTATCAGCTAAATAAAAGCTTTCTCTTTTATACTTTTTTAAAGCTTCACCAATCACAATTTCCGATTTTCCGTTATGATAGGGGTAAGCTGTATCAAAATACGTAACACCATTTTGATAAGCATAATCAATCATCTTAAAAACTAAATCCTTATCTATTTCTTCACTACCAAAAACAAGCGGAAATCTCATACATCCAAAGCCTAAAAGTGAAGGATTTTTCTCTACATTTTTAAATTCCTTGTTCTTCTTATAAACACCCATTTTTACACCTTCTTTTAATTAAGTATATCATAAAAAATATCATAAAAAAAGACGATATCATTTAAAAATGACATCGTCATTCAAATTAATTAGCTTTTTTATTTCTTTTATAATTAATTAAAATATATATTCCCAAAAACAATATAACAGAAGCTAGTAAAATTAAAAGACATATTTTGCTTGAAACATAGTTATCAAAAAAGTAAAATTTTATGTCAAAGCTTTTAGAAATGTCTTCTATAACCTCATTTGGAAAATTACATTCATTATGTAATTTAGCCAAAACGCCTCTTTCATAATAATTTCTTATAAGCATTGTTGCATAGGTACTAGGCAAAAAGCCTAAAGCATTTTTTAAAAATGACCCAAATTGGCTAATTGGCATATAGGCACCACATATAAATCCATATGTAGATGAAACAATTGTACCAACAGCTGACATTTGACCCTGAGTATTTAAAAAATGATTTATGATTGATGATATTGATGTACCAAAATTAACAAGTAAAAACGCACTTACGAAAATCATCACAACATCAGATGCGCTTAAAAACCAACCAGTTGAGGCCATAATTATGAATCCAATAATTATTTCAATGGTTATAATAATCATTGAAACTAGCATACTGGCTACATAATAAGAAATGGCAATTTTAGTTTTATTAATTGGTGCAATTGCAAAATCATTAATTGCTCCACTAACCTTGTCAGATACCATCAATAAATTTGAACAAAACGAAACAGTAACTGCGGAAACAGCAACTAATGAAGAAAATAGCCAACCATAAACAAAGCCATTAATATATTTTTCAGATATACTAATTCCCACATTATCAATTGCTTGATGAAAGCTATCAACATAAACATTTTTTAAAAATGTAGCATATAATAGGATCAAAATTAAGGGTGTAATCATTGAAGATATTGCCATACCCTTATCCTTGAAAAAAAGTTTAATATTTCTTCTAATCAAATAAATTGTCTTCATACTATTCTCCCATTAAATTTATACCAGTTGCATTTAAAAATACATCATCCATTTTACCCTTAATAATTTCATAATCATTAAAAAGCATAGGATTTTCAACAATTAGCTTTGTAGCTGCCAATGTATTCGGAACTTCTATACGATAACCATTTTGAATTTTAGAAAATTTAAGTCCTAATTTTTGAACATCTTCTAAGGAAACATTATAAAGATTAATAAAATCACCAGTATATTTATTTTTAAGCTCTAAAGGTGTTCCACAGGCATTAATTTTCCCCTTATTTAATATAACAACGTAATCAGCATCACTAACCTCTTCCATATAATGCGTTGTTAGAAATACTGTTAAATTTGTTGTTTTACGCAAATTATCAATAACCTGCCATACAAGCTTTCTAGTTTTAGGATCCAAACCAGTTGTAGGCTCATCTAAAATTAAAAGCTTAGGCTTATGAAAAAGAGCTCTTGCAATATCAACTCTTCTTTTTTCACCACCAGATAATTTAGAATATATTCTTTTTTTCAAATATTCAAAATCAAGCATTTTAGCAAGTTCATTATATCTGTCATCAAATTCCTTACCATATATATTATATAGTCCAGCACGATATTTAAGATTATCATAAACGCTCAAAGCCTTATCTAAGACATTATTTTGATAAACAACGCCAATTAAACCTTTAATCAAATCCATATTATCATCAATATTCATACCATCTATGAATACCTCACCGCTATCACGTTTAATTAAATTGGTCATTATTGAAATTGTCGTCGATTTTCCTGCCCCATTAATTCCTAAAAAAGCAAAAAATTCACCTGTCTTAACCTTAAAAGACAAATCATCAACAGCAACTACATCACCAAATTTCTTTTTTAAATGATTAATAACTATCATATCTTCCATATTACTCAACTCTTTCCTTTTTAAATAAATAACATTCATTTTCATGAGAATTAATAATTCCAATTGCTTGCAAATAAGAATATATTATAACACTACCAACAAATTTCATTCCTCTTTTTTTTAAGTTTTCACTAATTTGATCTGATAAAACAGATTTTGTTTTATCATTTTCATAAATTATTTTATAACCACAAAAGCTAGCTAAATAATTGTAAAAGCTACCATATTCTTTTATAATTAATGAATAAATTTTAGCATTATTAACTGCCGCTTTAATTTTCAGCTTATTTCTAACAATCTCTTTATTATTAAAAAGCTCTAAAATCTTTTTTTCATCAAAGCTCATTACAATATTATAATCAAAATTTGCGAATGCTTTTCTAAATGCTTCTCTTTTATTTAAGATACATTCAAACGATAATCCTGCTTGAAAGCCTTCCAAAATAAGCATTTCAAATAAATATCTATCTGAAACATCATTTAAATGACACCACTCATTATCATGATAGGAAACATATTTTACATTTTTTAAATTACACCAGCTGCAACGTATTTTATTCATCAACATCATCCTATCTACTACTTAGTTCTTTATTTAATTTATTAACATCATTTTTAGTTAACAAATAAACTATAAACCAAATCAATAAAAATACTAAAACAAAACAAATTGTATAGATAATCAAAATCTTATAACTAAAAGGAAGCCAGCCATTTATTAAATAAGCTATCGTATATACTAAATATATCATAGACATTTGCCAAAATAAAGCCTTAATTTTACTTATTCTTTCAATTTGCGGAAAAACAGATGCACCTGCTTCAACAAAAGCAATTAAATATGTTGAAATGATTCCTAGTAATACATCGAAAGCCGACAACGAAAAATCACTAATACATTTACTTAAAATCAAATATATAATTCCTAAAACAATAGGACCAAAGCCTGAAAAAATTAAACCACGATGAAAAAATTCTTTAACATACTTATTCATATTACATACCTAGCCTTTCCTTAACATTCTTTAATTCTCTTCTTGAAATATAGTCATTATAATCATCTTTAAATATTACCAAAATTGATCCACCAATACTACATTTAAATTTTTTTATCTTTTTAATATTAGCCAGACATGATTGATTTAATTTTATTAATAAATTTTTATATATTTCTTCATATTGATAAAGTCTAAGTTTAACTAAATATTTATTATTGTCAACTATAATATAAGTTTTATTATTACTAGAAATAATTGCGGTAACATCATTTATAGAAAAAATAAATTTTTCGCCATCTTCATTAGTTCCAATAAATTCGTATTCATCATTTAGAGCTAATTCTTCAATTTCATTAATTAATTTTGTTTTTTTATTAGCGTAAATATCAACTCTTTCATTGCTAGTTTCACCTATATATACATTACATTTCATATCATTTACTCCTTACATCCATAATTATATAAGAAACAACTAAATATTTAAATATATAAGATGTAACTGGTTATTTTTTTTAATTATTCGGCAAAAAAAGCTTAGCAAATAAATGCTAAGCCTTAATTGATTCAATTATTATGTTATAAATTATAACACCAAAAATAATAATAAATGCTGGTCTTATGTAATCTAATTTATCTAATTTTTGTATTTCTTTACTAATTAATACTGTATGACAATTTAGACATTCCTTATGAATTAACCCATTCTCATTGAATGATGGCTTAGAATCTAAAATCCAATCACTTTCTATATGATCAAGCTTTTCAATTATTTTTTGTTCTTCTAATATTTCGTTACAAACACTACATTTTTTACCATCTGTTAAACCAGAGGCTGTGCAGCTTGCAGGATATCCTTTAATTATTTCTTCATTGTGCCCTAATGCTTTAATTATTGTCGCTTCTTTAATTATTTTATTAGTTGCCATCTCATCACTAAAATAGCTATCACATATATCACAATGCCAATATTCAATATTACCATCATTTATACATCCAGCTTCAAAATAGGAATAATGAGTTAGATTGTGATTTTGTTTTTCTATTATTTTTTGTTCATCTAATATTTCGCTACAAACACTACATTTTTTACCATCTGTTAAACCAGACGCTACACAACTTGCTGGATAGCCTTTAATTATTTCTTCCTTGTGCCCTAAGGCTTTAATTATTGTCTCTTCTTTAGTTATTTTATTAGTTGCCATCTCATCACTAAAATAGCTATCGCACATATCACAATGCCAATATTCAATATTACCATCATTTATACATCCAGCTTCATGATATGAATATTTAACTAACTTATGAAATATATTAATAGTCTTTCTACACTCTATACCATTTTCTGTTCTAGCAATTAAGGTTATATTTTTAGAGTTTTCATTAGAAGCAATAACCAGATTACCATCATTATCAATTACAGTTTCAGAAGTCAAATTACCTTCAATCGACCATTCTATTTGTTCATTACCGGTTAAATTATCACCAGTAATTTGCCCCTTACATGAATATTTTTCACCTTGATACATATTTTCTTTATAATCTATAATATTTATTCCACTTATAACAGCTTCATTATTATTAAGTCCATCACCACTCAATTCAAATGTGATAGATTTATCATCAATATCGGAAATACATAATGCTACATCAGCACTTAAATATATTTCATCATCCAATCCTAAAGCAGCATCCACCTTAGTTGCGTAGCTTCCACCAAGTACCTCATAATTCCATTTATTGCCAGATGTATTTAAATTATTAGGAAATTTAGTATCTGAATCTACCAAATAACATACAAGTCCACTTTTCATAGCTGTTATTCCATTTAAATTTGTACCATTAGCCCTAATAAGTGTTTTATATTGATTATCAAAACGATTTAATGAGTTTTTAGAAAAATCACGATATTCTAGATAAGCAGTTTTACCATTATTAAGCTTAATTTTGTATGCAATTAAACTATTTTTTTCTTCACCTACAGCATTTAAACTATATGTTCCATTTTTATTAATCTCTCTAATTTGATTTGATTCAATCCAGCCAAGAGCTTCCCTTTCTTTAGCAGAAATAAATTGAGGAATTGGTGAAATATGCTTAGCCATTGATGACATATAATAAACTCTTGATGACATATCACTACGATATAAATCCTTCAAGCCAAACATATGAGCAGTTTCATGAATAATAACGGAATTTTGAGCAATCTTATAGCCTAAATTATCAGTATAAATTACATTATCAGAATAATTGCAGGTTATTTGAACATACTTATCACTAGTAATGATTTTACCATTATAGCTTAACTCAACAAGTGATGAGTAATCCTGATAATTCCAAAGTGGTGAACTCCAATCAGTTGTTAAATTATCAGGAGCTGATTTATATAAAATTGTTATGGCATCAATTTTTAAATCATTATTTTTATTTAATTCAGCATAACTATATTTCTTTTCCATAGCTGCATCATATAAACATCCTTCAGCATTTAAAGCATCATTAATTGCTTTTGCCCAATCCTCCTTTAAATCATAAAGTCTAGAGGCTCCAGCACCATTTTGATAGCCTATTGTATTAGTTTCACTGTATTCACAATAATAGCCTCTACTGCGATTAATTTGTATTGATCCACCATTTGCAAATAAATATAAATTTTGCATTTTAACCTTATCATTAGAAGTAATTTTGAAGTAATTATTAACTGAATA
>CALCWU010000153.1 GCA_937905855.1 uncultured Mollicutes bacterium | reverse complement strand
AGCAATTAAAAATGCTATTGCCATTGTTAGTGGAATTTCTACTGGTCTTGGACTTGGTGAAAATGCTCGTGCAGCTTTGATTGCGCGTTCAATTAGAGAAATTATCGCCATTGTAGTAGCTCTTGGTGGTAAAAAGGAAACTGCTTATGGTCTTAGTGGCATTGGTGATTTAATTGTAACGGCTTCATCAATGAATTCAAGAAACTTCCAGGCAGGCTTGAAGATTGGCCAAGGAATGCCAGTAGAGGAAGCACTTTCTTCATCTAAACAAACTGTTGAAGGAATTAGAACTATAGAAGCAGCTCATGAAATTGGTTTAAAATATAATTTAGAGCTACCAATTATTAATGTTGCCTATGATTTTATTCATGGTAAGATTAAATTTACAGATGCAATTCCTATGCTTATGAATCGTGAATTAAAAAATGAACAGTAACAAAAGCCTCATTCTATCATAATATATGATAGGAGGTTTTTTTTATGGATATTAATAAGCTTATGGATATGGTGATTAATAATAATATTAATCAAAGTGATGTATTTAAATTAATTGAGATGGCTTCATCATTAGATTTAAAGGATGAAAAAAATATCAGAAAAATTATTCGTGAGGCAGCAAAAATTACCGGTAAGGATATTTCTAAGAATAAAGAGGATAAAATGGTCGAATTAATTAAAAAAAAGGGAATTACTAAGGACCTAATTAATTTGATTTAATATATGTTTTAAGGTATAATTAAAAAAGGAAGGTGAAGTTGATGCGTAATATAATTACTTATTTAAAGGATAAAGGTAAACTAAGCTTTGAGGAATATCCCTTTAACGATATTGATGGCTTACTTCTAAGTCAACTAGCATATATCGAATTTGAGCATTATGTACCATCAATTGATGATAATCTTCCAGCATTTTTGGCTAGTAGCATTAAGGATAAGGAGATTATCAAAGAAATATGTACTCCTACACTAAATCCTAAATGTAATAGAATAATGCTTAGCATTCTTTTAACCTCTAGACGCTTTAAGGATATGCATATTAATTGGGCTAAGGTAATAATTGATACTAAAAAGATTGAGCAATTTGGGGCAATGACCTTCATATTCCCTAAATTTGTTTATGTAGGAATAAGAGGAACTGATTTATCACTTTTAGGTTGGAAGGAGGATTTTTATCTAGCCTTGGAGGAGCAAATTCCTGCTCAAAAGGATTCATTAGATTATTTAGTCGAAATTGCCAAAAGGACTGATTTACCAATATATGTTGGTGGGCATTCTAAGGGAGCAAATTTAGCTTTATATGCAGCCTATAAGGCACCTGATGAAATAAAGAATAGAATTATAAAAATTTATAATAATGATGGTCCTGGCTTTAAAAATAATATTTTTGAAGAGGAAGAATATCAAAAAATTAAGAATAAGGTTTTTAAGGTTGTTCCTCGTGATACGAGAATCGGCATATTATTAAATCATTTATCATCAGATGTTATTGTTAAATCAAAAAAATTAGGAATATTGCAGCATGATCCTTATAATTGGCAATTAGATAAGGATTATAAATATAAATCAGCTGAGAATGAAACAATTAGTGCTTCAATACTTGATAAAACAATTATGGATTTTGTTAATTCCTATAATGAAGATGAAGCTAAAGAACTAACAAATTTACTATTTAATGCGGTAAGCTATGGCGATATAAGAAATGTAGGTCAAATGCTTGCTCATCCTATCGGCTATTTACTTGGCTTTGGCAAAAACTATTTTAAAATGGATAAGGCTGATAAAATCAAAATAAAGGCTGCTACTAAAAAATTTTTAAAGCTATGGCGTAGAAATTTGAAAAATAGTATCGCGATAAATAAAAATAATACGGAAACAAAAAAATCATCTAGCTTGTGATGATTTTTTTCTATTAGGAAATTGTAAATAAAGTGATAAATATTTTAATGATAAAAAAAGGCGCTAATATGCGCCTAGAGTGAAATTTATTTTAAGAAGCTTTCTATTTCTTTAAATACATCTAAATAATTTATTTCATTAATTATTTCATGACGCATTTTACTAAATTTTTTAAGCTCAACATTATTAAAATTATAGCTAAGAATTGATTTCGAATCAGAAAGACCCTTATCATAGCCTGTACAAGGATCGTCTTCACCAACTAAAATTAAGATTGGAAGATTAGGATTTAAATCTAAATAGGCTTTTTTCTTATGCATTTGCTTAACTAAATTAAACAATGTTTTATAGCCCCAAATGGTAAAGGGAATACCACATAGTTCATCATTATCATAGTTTTTTATATTTTCTTCATTATAGCTTATCCAAGCATTTGGGGAAATGGGATTTTTTACGCTTTTGTTAAATTGACCAGTAACAAGATTGGTCATAAGCTTTGAATGACCTTTTTTTCCTTTAAAAAGAGCTAAGAAATTAGCAACAGCTATTCCCATAGAAGCACCACTTTGATAACAAGGAATTCCACTTAAAATAGCCCTAGAAATTAAATCTGCATGCTCTTGTAGATATACTCTAGCAATTATTGTTCCCATAGAATGCGCATAAATTGTTATAGGAAGGTTATAAGCTTGACTAATATAATTAGTTATAGTTAATTGATCATCAATAAGAGCTTTCATACCATTATTTCCAAAATGACCCATAGGATTATCTTCATTAATAGATTTTCCATGACCACGATTATCACTAATTACAGCTATATAGCCCAAAGTATTTAAAAATTTACATAAATGATCATAACGTTCCTTATGCTCACACATTCCGTGAATTATTTGGACTACACCCTTTGCGTTTTCAATTTCAGATACATTTATTGCTAGCTTTAACCCATCAAAATCAGATGGAAGAAATATTTCTTTCATTTTCAATCACCAAGGTTATTATACCACAAAAAAAACAAGTAATGAATACTATAAATAAAAATATATCACATCTTATATAAAAATTATTGAAATAAAAAAATGTATAATTTTGAGTTCGATACTTTGAAATGATGAATAATGCGTTATTATTATACTTTTCAGATATAATTTTTTTATGTAGTATTGAAGAACTATTTAAATGATTTTTTAGTTGTGATAGACTTGAATTTCTATAATGTATAATTTTTATAATAGCACTATAATATTTTTTAGTATAAAGATGGTTTATGTATCCATCATAGTTATTTGAAAGAATATCCATAGCTCTTAAAACATCTTGATGAGAAAA
>CALCWU010000152.1 GCA_937905855.1 uncultured Mollicutes bacterium | reverse complement strand
ATTCTAGCATAAGCCTTTGCCTCAACCTTGGCTCCCTCATAAAAAATAATAGCATTTTTATTAGTACTATTTTTATTTACAAATGATATATATTTATTATTTTCTATTACCTCTACCTCACTAGTAGTTTTTAAGTAATCATCTATAGTGCCCTCAGCATGATAATATATTCCAGTATACGTAAAAAATATAATACCAATTATTAAGAATAATCCAATAATTGTTGATAAAATTATAATATTCTTCTTTTTCATTAAAATCAAATCCTCGCCTTAAATTTGTCAAAATTCGATATAGATTATTATACATTAATCACTTTAAAAAGCAAAGAAAAGGCGAACCTTTAAGTTCACCTAATCTAGCCACCATACTTTACCAGTTAATAATAATGTTAATAAATCAATAAGCCAAATAAATGCAGCACCAGGAACAATTGTTAAAACTGCAAGAATTATACCTAAAACATTATTCTTAGTTATTGATCTACAAAGCTTATATACACTCCAAACAATATCAAGCAAAGGAATACAAAGTATAAGCTTTACAATAAGTGGTAAATTATCTAAGGTTTTAATTAACCCTTTCATTTTCTCATCTCCTTATATAAGGAAATTATATACTTAAATTATTAATTATGCAATATCATTTTGCACTAAACATACACATTCGCAAGCAATTGCTTCGCCTCTACCAACAAAGCCCATTTTTTCCCAGGTTGTAGCTTTGATACTTACCACACTTATATCTACTTTTAAAATATTAGCAATGCTTTTTCTTATATCATCACGAATTGGACTAATTTTGATAAATTCTGAATAAATAGTCAAATCCAAATTATTTAATTTATATCCACAATCCTTAACCCTTTGATAGCATTCACTTAAAATAACCTTAGAATCCATATTTAGGGTTTTATCACTATTATCAGGATAAAAATATCCTAAATCGCCTAAAGCTAGGCTTCCTAACAAGCTTTCAGCAACAGCATGAAGCACAACATCAGCATCACTATGACCTAAAAGTCCAAGCTTATTAGGAACTAAAACACCACCAAGATAAAGCTTGCGTCCTTCTACAAGTCTATGAGTATCCCAAGCATGACCAATTCTAATCATTTTCCATTAACTCCTTTGCCAGAATATAATCCTTTTTAGTTGTAATTTTAAAATTATTTGCTGAGCCTAAAACCATTTCAACCTTATAAAAAGCATTTTCCATAATCATCATTTCATCAGTAGCTAAAAATCCTCTAGCCTTTTCAATTTCATAAGCATTTTTAAGATCAGTAGTCATTGCGCCTTGTGGTGTTTGAGCATAAACAAGAGCATCACGATCTAAGGTTTTATAAATCCCATTATCATTAATTCTAATTGTATCAATAGCCTTAGTACCAACAAATACACCAAAGCCTGGTTTAATTTTTTCAACAAGTTTTAATGTAGTTTCATCATCAATAAAAATTCTTGCTGCATCGTGAATAATGACCTTATCAGAGCTAATGGCATTTAAGCCATTATAAACACTTTCGCTTCTAGTTTTACCACCATAAACAATTTTAATATCATCATCAACATATTTTTTAACAATAGCTTCATCACATTCTCTTATAACTAAACATATTTCATATCCTAATTTCTTAAAAAGTGCATAGCTATACCAAAATAATGGCTTATCATTTATTGGTAATAATGCTTTATTCTTATCCATCTGCATTCTACTTGCGTTTCCTGCCATTACAATTATAGCTCCAACCATTGTTCTACTCCTTAAAAATTGTTGCAAATTTTATATCATTACTTGATTCAGCAAAATCAAATACACATTTTTTATAACATACACCAACAAGCCTTGAGCTATGAACTTTAGCATATCTATCATAAAAACCTTTGCCATAGCCTAGCCTTGCATTATTATAATTAAGACCTAAACAAGGAACAAAAATGAGTTCTGGAATAAGGTGTTCATTAGATATCGGCTCCATAATATTAAATTTAGCTTTTACAAATTTACCATTATCTTTATAAAACTCAATAACATCTGTTGTTTTCGGAAAACAAAATATTTTATCATTATAATAATTTCTTAATTCTAAAAGATCAATTTCATATCTTAAAGGATAATAAAGACCAATAATTTTATAATCACCAATTATTCCACTACTTATTATATCCTTAACTATCAAGTTACTAATAGTTTTTATATCTAGCTTTTTCCTTATATTTTTAGCTAATATTCTTGCATCTTCTTTAATCATTTTATATCCTGATAATATACATAGCTAGTATTAACCTGTGGTCTATGAACAAAGCTTAAAGCCTGTAAAGAATTCTTATAAACACCCTTTGCCGTACCTGCATCCTTATAATATGCAAGTCCCATAGTTACATGAAGAGTAAAGCTGATAGAACCATAGCTACCACTAACATGAAGGATACTTTCCTTTTGATTTAGCTTATTTTTTAATACATCCATCTTTCTTAAATCAGTAATAAGTGCAGTAAAAACTAAACCACCAACACGATAAATTTGATTATCATTAACAAAATTACGATGAATTGTTCTAACATATTCAGCCATAACCATATTACCAAAGCTTCTACCATGCTCATCATTAATTTCTGGTATACTATCTAAGCTAAAGGTAGCAATCAAATAAGGTCTATTTTCAGCCTCTAGCTTTGAGGCCTCAGTAACAAGCTCATCCTCTGATTTTAAATTATCTAATTCAGGAATTGCACTATGTTCAAAATGAACATCCTCAATTCTTTCAATAACACCACAAATTTCTTTTGAATTTTTAGTTACACACAGTTTGCCCCTTTCCTTAATGAAAATATCTCTTCCACCAGTATTATAGCGATATGTTAAATCATAGCTTGGCTCATTTTCACTAAGCTTTTGTAATCTAGATTCATAATATGGTAAATCATCTGGGGCAATAAAGCTTTTAAAGTCCTTAATGGAAATCGAATTTCCCTCTAAATTCAATAAAGAAACCATTTGATCGTTACACCAAATGCTTTGATCATTTAAATCAGCAAAGAAAATTGCTTCACTAGTACAATCAAGTAAAGCTACAAATCTAGTAGTTAAGGCTAAAAGCTCCTTATTATTATCAACAATGGTTTTTTCCATTCCTACTAAATTATCCTCACTAAGCTTCTCACCAAACCAAAGTCTTCCTTGATATTTTCCCATAATAAAGATAGGAGTTTCTAATATTTTTAGTCCAAATGAATTATTATTTCTATCAACGACCATTATTTCAAGTCTCTTTTTAGAATCATTTGAATCAATAGCATTTGCAGCATAATCTTTATATAATCGCCAAAAATCCTTATTATTATAATCAACAGCATTAAAGCTATTTACCTTTAAAGCATCATCAAACAAATTAGAAAGCTTCTTCTTATAGCATTCATCCTTAGTTTTACCAAGAATTTCACTAAAGCATAAAGATATTTGTCTTACACGCTCCTTCTTATCGACAAGAACATAAATCTTAGAATCATCAATTGAGGCAACAATCTCTTTATAAAATTTATCCTTTTCCATTGAATAATCAACACTAAAAAAGATAAATATACAAGCTAATACATCAAGTGCATAAAAAACATAATCTAAAACCTTATATAATAAATCAATCTTTTTTATATCCTCATAAAAAACAATACACATAACACTGGCAAATATAAAAAAGAAGGAAACAAGTAATCGATTCTTTAATAGCTTATGTCTAGCAATACTTTGCTTAATAATAATAGTAGCAATTAAAACACATAAAATTAATAATACAATTGGGTGTCCATAAAAATTCATTTTTAAAACCTACTTAAATATATAATCACGATAAACAAATAATATAACAATAAATGTTAATATTAACGCAACAAAATAAATAATAAATGGATATCTTGTTGTCTTCTTTATAATCTTATCAGAGCTATGAGGAAAGAATAATGATCCAATAGGATTTAAAATAACATCTAAAATCTTTTTAAGCCATCTCATTATTTTCTTCCTCCTACATTTAAGAACATATCCAAATATTCCATCAGCTTAGATCTATCTAATATTTTAATCATAAAGCCCTCCGATGCAATAGAAATATTTCCTGTTTCCTCACTTACAATAACTGTAAGAGAATCTGTAACCTCAGAAATACCAAGACCAGCTCTATGTCTTGAGCCTGTTGTTTTATCCAAGTCCTCATGCTTTGTTAAAACATAATAAGCACCGGCACATCTAATCTTATTACCACGAATAATTACAGCACCATCATGAAGTGGTGTATTAGGGGTAAATATATTGATGAGTAATTCTTTTGAAACATCCGAATTTAACTGAATTGCCTTTTCAGCATATTGATCCAAGGAATTGTGCTTTTCAATTGTTATTAAAGCACCAATTTTATGTGATGATAGATACATTGTCGCATCAGCAATCGCGTTTTTCGTAAAGTCGTTACTTGAAAGCATTGCTTCTCCCTTACCATCCATTTTACCACTAAAATCTAGCTCACGTCTTATTTCAGGAGCTAAAATAATAACAAGTGTTAAAAACAAAATACCACCAATATATGGAAAAACCTTACCTGAAACTAAAAAGTCTAGCTTATAGCATACATAAGCTAATAAAAACAAAACAACTGTTATTAATAGAACATTTAAAGCCTTTCTATTAGTTAAAACAAATTTTAAAACAAAAACAAAAATTATGAATAATAAATAAGCATCAATAGTTATTTTTAAAGCTATATGATCATTTAAAAAATTATTAATAGTTTCCCACATAATTTCACCTCGCATTTATTATATCAAATTCTTAGACTTTTTAAAAGATTAAAGCCAAAATCAGGCAACAAAAAATGTAAGAAACATTTGTCTCTTACATTAGATTGCAAAAATTGGTATAGCATATATATTATCAGCAATTTTATATAACGTTTTTGTGTTACAAACAACATATGAATTTCCATATAATTCAGGATACATTCCTCTAACAATAAGCTTATAGCTTCAAGAGTGAAATCTTTGGCTCTATTTGCAAGAATAATTGTATCAGCCTCAATTTTTTTCTCCGTAGAGTTAAAAATTTCTCTTGTACTTAAGGGTGACATTATTATTATAGAAACTCTTCCAGTAAGAGATTCAATAACACCACCCATCATCTAATAGCATAATGTTGATTTTCCAACCTGTCTAGCATCAGTAATAAGGGTAACAGGTTTATTTTTTATGCTTTTTAAAATTTGTTCCTTTATTGTTCTTTTTATCATTGCTATCACTCCACATATATTATACATTAGTAAAGCTATTTTAAAAGGAAATGCTTAGAAAAATCTCCTTGTTTAACATATTCAAAGATTTTTTCATCTATCTTTCTTTTATTATTTTTATTAATTAATAA
>CALCWU010000151.1 GCA_937905855.1 uncultured Mollicutes bacterium | reverse complement strand
TGGTGGTATGATATTTTGGATGGGAAGTCCATCATCATATCCCGTAATGGATGATGAGCATCTTGATAAGCTATTTAAAAGAGCTAAGGATAATTGTAATATTTAATTAATTGTAAAAAAAATCTAAAATCTTGTAATTTAGTTAGATTTTAAGTATAATATATATGAATAAATAAGAAAGAGAGAATATAGAAAAAAATGAAAGCAAGAAAAATTTTAGTAGGTGCTGCAGCTTTAGCCGCTTTAGTTACAGTTGCTGGCTGTAAGAGTAATTCTGATGAAATTGTTCCATTAGATATGAATCAATTAAGTCAAGCTCATCTTCATACTGCATTTGAGGTTGCACCAACAAAGCAAGTTACTGCTGTTATGGGCTATGTAGCTGCAAAGCAAAGCTGGTGGGATGGTAAGGCAACTATTTATTTATTAGATGATAATAGCGAGGGTTACTTTATTTATAACCTACCTTGTACTAAAGAGCAATATGATACTGATTTAGCTATTGGAACTCCAATTGCCGTTGCTGGTGTAAAGGGTGAATGGAGTGGCGAGATGGAAATTCTTGGTCAGGATGGCGATGGTGCTGTTTATGGTGTTGTTGAAAACAAGGAAAAGAAGACTGATTTTAAGCCAATTGAATTAACTCTTGATGATGATGCTAAGGAATTCAATAATGCTTATTTTACAATTAAGGATGTAACATTAACTAGTACTCCTACATTCCAAAAAGATGACAACACTGGCGATATTTATTTCACAGTTAAGGATGCTAATGGTAAAACAATGGATTGCTGTGTTGAATCTTATTTAACAGCTGAGGATACTGATTTTTATAAGAGTGTTGCTTCTTTAAAGGCTGGAGCAAAGCTTAACATTACTGGTTATATGTATATGTATAATAATGCTGCAAATCCTCATATCGTTGATATTAAGACAAATCATAAGGAAACAGTAAACAAGGATTTATTAAAGCAAGCTCATGAATTTGGTAAATTTATGACTACTGAAAATAATACAGTTGCAACAATCACTGGCTATGTAGCTGCAAAGCAAAGCTGGTGGGATAACAAGGCTACTTTATACATTTTAGATGATAATAGTGAAGGCTACTTTGTTTATAACATCACTTGTACAAAAGAACAATATGATACTGATTTAGCAATCGGTAATAAGATTAGTGTAACTGGTGTAAAGGGTGAATGGAGCGGACAAGCTGAGATTCTTGGTCAAGATGGTGCTGGTGCTACATATAAGGTATTAGATGGAAAGAAAAATTCATTTACACCAATTGAGCTTACATTAGATGTAGTAGTTGAAATGTTTAATAATGCTTATTTCACAGTTAAAGATGTAACATTAGTTAGTGATCCAACATTCCAAAAGGATGATAAGACTGGAGATATTTATTTTACAGTTAAGGATGCAAATGGTAATACAATGGATTGCTGTATTGAATCTTATTTAACAGCTGAGGATACTGATTTTTATAAGAGTGTTGCAGCTTTAAAGGCTGGAGCAAAAATAAATATTACAGGCTATATGTATATTTACAATAATGCTGCAAATCCTCATATTGTATCAATTAAGTAAAAAAAATGTAAAAAGTCCCTCGTGGACTTTTTTTTTCGTATGAAAAATGCTAAAATAAAGCGGTGATATAAATGATTACATATGATGAAATTAGAAAAAACAAAGAAGTAAATACTTATATTGAAAAGGCTGATGAGTCTTTGATTGCTTTAGGCTATACAGAGCATAGCTTTCCTCATGTGACGAAGGTTGCTTGTGATGCTGGATATATTCTTAAAACCTTGGGATATAGTGAGCATGATGTTGAGCTTGTACAAATTGCTGCTTATTTACATGATATTGGTAATTTAGTTAATAGAGTTGACCATTCG
>CALCWU010000150.1 GCA_937905855.1 uncultured Mollicutes bacterium | reverse complement strand
TATTGCACATAATCTCGCTATCGTTAATATTGTATGATTTTATTAAAATTATTAATTACCATAATTATTTATTCTATTTATTTAGATATAGTGTTATTAATGATTTATATTTAGTTAAATATGAGGATTTAAGCTATTCCGAAATTAATATATATGAAAATACAATTATATTGAATTCATTTTATTTTGTTAGTAGCTTCGTTAATCAAACATTCAAACGTGTTTATAATGAATCATATCAGATTTGCTACAAGGAAAATAGAAGAGATCAAATTGATGGCTATTTACATTTTAAGACAAATATTTTTGCTATCATTTTATCATTTATTGTATATTTCATTAAAAAAAGGAGAAAATCATAATGGATAATCCACTTAGTTCCTTACTTAATATAAGTATGGAGAATTTAAAGAGATTAGTTGATGTAAATACAATTGTTGGAAGTCCAATTATTAGTGGTGAAGCTACAATTATTCCTGTTTCTAAGGTTAAATTAGGATTTTTAAGTGGCGGAAGTGAAATTGGAAAGGAAGGAAAGCCACCTTTTGGTGGTGCAAGTGGTAGTAATATGACAATAGAGCCTGTATGTTTTATTGTTATATTAAAAAATGAAGCTAAAATTGTTTCAATTAATAATGATAGTCCACTAGAATATATTATTAAAACAATTCCTAAACTAGTTGAAAACACTAAATCATTATTTAAGGATGAAGAAAAAGGAGTTAAGGTTTAAAAACTGGAGGATATATGAAAAAAATATTTATATTAGGATTACCATTACTACTTATGGGATGTAAAAACAATATGATTGATAGCAGTCATATGGATAGTAATCATAGCACGAATAGTGCTGAGTCAAGTGATTCATTAGAAGGATTATATCATACTAAAAATGTTAATGGTTATATAACACTATCTAATGATAAAGAAGAATCAGGCGTATACTTTTATACAGATGAAACAATGTATAAGGGCTATCATAAGCTTGATGATGTTAAGGTATATAAAGATGATGAATTAGTAGGCTTAAGCTCATTAACAGACAATATGGATGCAATTGCTGAATTTATAACAGGAATTGGTAAGGAAGATGGAAGCCTTGATTTATCAATTGGAGATTTATATAAGGTGACAATTATTAATAAACGCTAAGGACATCTTGTGATGTCTTTTCTTTTATTTTAAAATATGTTAAAATTAAACAAATGGAGGTTTATTTATGAAAATATTTATTCCCTCATCAATTTTAGAGATTGTTGAATCGTTAGATTATAAAATAAATAAAATTGGTCAAAGTGATTCTAAGGTTTTAATATATGATAATTATATTTTAAAAATTAATAAGGATAATTATGAAGCTAGAAATGAAATAAATATTTATGAACAATTATCGAGTAATCTTCCTATTGGTAAAATAATTAAATATGAGATAAGAGAAGGTTATGTTTATATTTTAAGAGAAAAACTAAAGGGACTATCACTTTCAGATGATTATTATATGAAAAGACCAAAATTGTTGCTTGATTTAGTTTTTAAAGCCTTAAAAATATTAGAAAATGTAGATATTAAAGATTTAAAATTAAAGGATTCAATTGAAGAAATAATTAATATTGGTATCAAAAATAGGGACAAGCTAGATGTTTTAGCTATAAATAAGGAATTAAATTGTAATTTTAAGAATGCAAATGAGATTATTAATTATTTAAAGACTAATAAGCCTGAAATTAATGTTTTATGTCATGGAGATTTATGTTTGCCAAATATTATATGTGATGGTAATAAAATAGTAGGATTTATTGATGTTGGAATGGCAGGCTTATCTAACTATTGGCACGATATAGCAATTGCCTATCGTAGTATAAAATATAATTATTTAGGATATTATGGAAAGTCCTATGATGGATTTAGTGATGATATGTTTTTTAGTTACCTTAAGGAAGAAAATAAAGAAATGATTTTTTATTTTCTCTTATTAGATGAATTATTTGGATAAGGAGATTTAATAAAATGGATTTATATGCATACATTTTTAATAAATATAATAAGGAAATTGGCATTTATAAGCTTAATGATGGAGTTTATAAATATAAAAGTTATGATGATAAATATTGTAGTGCAGATTTTGCAAGCTTTGGTGCTAATTATTGTAGTATGATTATTTTAAGTCTAGAGGCGATTAAAGGAATAAATGTTATTCAAAATCGTAGCTTATGTAAAAGAAATAAGAAGTTTGTTGCGTTATATATTCAAACTGATATTATAGATTCTACTATAGATAATAATGAATTTGCTTTGTGCTTTTCTAAACTTAATGATTTAAAAATAGAAAAGAAGATTAAAAAAAGCTATAAAAAGGTTTTACATAAAATTAAACATCAAGTTAATTTTATTAAGCTTAGCCTTAGAATGCCTTCAAGCTTTGATATATTCTTATATATTTTGACTTTAGTGACATTAGTTGTGTCTTCTATTAGTGGTGATAAGAATCCTATTAAAACTCCCTATAGCTTAATTTTAACAATTGTTTCTTTAATTAGAATTATATCTAACTTTATTCATAATAAAAAGGATTTTGAAGCTAAATATAATGGTGCGAAAGCTTTTAATATTTCCAATAAAGATGAAATAATTGAAAAGATAAAAAATAATAAGACTAATGAATATAAAGATTTTATTTCTATTGATTTTAATGCTGCTGGAGAAGTAAAAAGCCCAGATATTTTCCTTATAAATGATGATGAAAATAAGAAACTAAGAGAGTTTGCTGATACAATGGTTGTTGTTGAAAGCAAAAATAGAGTTAAGGAAACAGAAGATTCTAAAAATATGATGGGCTACGTTTTATCTAGTAAGGTTAAATCAGGAAAAATGATTTTTAATTCTAAATTAGCAGGAATTGATAGTGAACTTAATTTTTATCCAAATAAAAAAATAGCTTTGAAGCCAGTTATGTATTTTGATTATGTAACGAATGATGAATCTATTTTTCGTGCTCTTACTGTAGCATCAGATCCTAAATATTTATTTAAAGGCTATGAATATACCCTATATCCTAATAAAGCTTTTAAGAATATTGAAGGAAGTAGCTTAACTAATTTAATTGGTGTTAATATCATTTGTGTTATTAAGGTTATAAATACCAATGAAAAATATGTAATTATTAATAGACAAACAACATTTACAGATGTTAATCATTCAAAATTTGTACCTTCTGGCTCAGGTTCATTAAACTTTGCTGATTTCAAGCATAACAAAAATTTAAATTTTAAGGAGCTATTAAAGTTTGGAATGTATAGAGAGCTTGAAGAGGAAAGCTATTTAACAGAGGATTATTTAAATAAGCATAATGCTAAATTTGAGCTTCTTGGCTTTGCAAGATTGTTTAGTAAGGCAGGAAAACCTGACTTTTTTGGAATGGTTACAATTGAAATTACTGAATGTGAATGTGTGGAAATTCTAAAGAATTATAATAAACGTCAAAATGAAGAATTAAAGTCAAATGAAGAACATACCTTCCTTGAAAGTAATTATATGGTTTTAAAGGAATATGATAAATTTATTAATGGGGAAAATGGCAAACTAACATATAATAAAAATGAATCACCACAATTAAGATATGTTAAATACCTTTTATCCGAATTATAATTCGAAAATGTTGTTTTTGTTGATTATTTTTAAATTGCAATTGATAGTTAATTTTCTTTTACTTATTATTAAATTTATGGTATAATTGTTAAGGTGATTATATGCAAAGTGATAATTTACTTGAAAAGTTTTCTGATGTGCTTGATGCTTCTAATGATTTTTTATATGAAAAGACGAAAAAGAATTATTTTGAATTAATTCTAATGACAGCTGATAATATATTATCTGGTGAGGTTAAGCAAGATTTAGAAAATGAAGATATTGAAAAATTAAATGAGATATATAAACCTCTTATGGATGTTGATTTTCCAGTTGATGTTGTTTTAAAGGCTTTACAATATATAATATTGAAGGGCTTTAAGGAAACAAATATGAAAAATGGTGAAACGACTCCTGATACCTTAGGTATGTTTATAGCTTATTTAATTACTAAGCTTCAGCCTAAAGCAGAGCATTTAAATATTTTAGATCCTCTTGCAGGATGTGGAAATTTATTATTAAATGTTTCTAATGCTTTAGAAAATAAAGAATTAAATTTATTTGTATGTGACCATAATGAAACAATGGTAAAGTTACTAAAAATGTGTAGTGATATGATTCAGAGGGATGTTGAGATATATTTTGAGGATACATTTAATTTGCATCTCAAAAATATGGATGATATTATTTTTGATTTACCTAATGTATATCAGGATGATAAAGAATATTTCCCTTTTAAAGCAATCCTACATTATGTGGATTTACTTAATGATGATGGCTTTATAATTGGTATTATTCCTAATGATTTTTTTGCTCATGATAAGGATCAGTCATTTAAAAAAGAATTAATTAAGAAAATGTCAATTGATGGTTT
>CALCWU010000149.1 GCA_937905855.1 uncultured Mollicutes bacterium | reverse complement strand
TAAAATCAATAAAAAAATAGTAATTTTAGGGAAATAGGAGGATAAAATGAAAATTATTGGAAGAAATGATGAACAAAATGAATTAAAATCCTGCTTAAAATCATTTAAACCTGAGTTTGTAGTTATATATGGTCGTAGAAGAATAGGTAAAACCTTTTTAATTAGAAACTTCTTTGATCAAAGGTTTTCGTTTTACACAAGTGGCGTAAATAATAAATCTAATAGTGTTCAATTAAAGAATTTTAACAATGCTTTAAATGAATATGGATTTGAAAATAAAGAGCCTATTAAAGATTGGTTTGAAGCCTTTAGCTTGTTAAAAGAGCTGTTAGAAAAAAAAGATGTGTATCGTGAACCATTATATAATAAGCGTATTGTTTTTTTAGATGAATTGCCTTGGATGGATGCTAAAAGAAGTGATTTTAAATCAGCTTTAGATTTATTTTGGAATACATATGCCTCAACTAAGGAAGACCTTATTTTAATTGTTTGTGGTTCTGCAACATCGTGGATTATGAAAAATATGGTGAAGGATGAAGGAGGATTCTATAATAGAATAACTCGTAAAATTCATCTCTTACCATTTTCTTTGAATGAATGCTTACTTTATAGTAAATATTTAAATTTAAATTATAACGAAAAACAGGTTATAGATTGTTATATGGTTTTTGGTGGTGTTCCTTATTATTGGGAATTAATTAATAATGAATTAAGCTTAGCTCAAAACATTGATAACCTATGCTTTAAGGAAAATGGTCAGCTTCATGAGGAATATCAAGCATTGTTTAAGTCCCTATTTTCTGCGAAAGGAAAACATAAGGATATAATTGAAGCCTTAATGAAAAAGAATGCAGGCATGCAAAGAAAAGAGCTTGCAGGTATTCCAAGTATTGGTGATGGAAAATCTCTTACTGAGGCTTTAGAGGAACTACTAGAATGCGGATTTATACGAGCATATGATAACTATCGTTCTTCTAAAAACGGTAAATTTTATCAGGTTATTGATCATTTTGTTTTGTTTGCCAAAACATTTTTGTTAAATCCAAGCTTTAATACCTGGCTTTCATTTATAAATACTCCTAAGTTTTATTCTTGGTCTGGTCATGCTTTTGAAATAGTGTGCTTAAATAATATAGAAGCTATAAAAAAATCTCTAGGAATTAGTGGAGTAATGACAAAGGAATATTCGTGGAGAAGCAAGGAATCTACTCCTGCAGCTCAAATTGATCTTTTAATTCATCGAAAAGATATGGTTATTAACCTATGTGAAATAAAGTATTCAAGTGGACAATATGTAATCACAAAAGAATATGAGGAGAATTTAAGAAACAAAATAGAAGCATTTGTAAATGAAATGAAGCCTAAGGAGCAATTAGTATTAACATTCATCTCCTTTAATGGCTTAAAGAAAAATTCTTATTCAAATATAGTTTTAAAGGAAATTGAAGGTGAGCAATTATTTGAATAATAAATTATTAAGTACCTCTAAGTATTAATTTTATTTATGAGGTATTTTTTTATTTATAATTGTTGATTTGCCATAGTAAATATTATGCGATAATATTATCGGTGGTGAATTAACATAAATATATAAAGAACATAAAAAATGCTAACAATTGAACGAATTATTAAATGATATAATCTAAAATGATTAGGTGAAATAGTCAATATATTTTTTATGCAAAAAAGGAATTGAATTCCCTAAAATACTATGATGTACTTATTTTGAAAGGATATGATATGCTGATAAAAAGGCATATTTATAGTCGAATTTTAGATAGTATAAATTTAAAACCAGTAACATTAATTACAGGCTTCAAGCACTTAGACAAAACAAAATATCAAATAAGTAGCAAGGCAATAATATGTAATATAGATAGTGTTTATCCTTTAGATGATAATGTTTATGTATTACCTTTAGCAGAAATTTAATTATAGCAATTTCATTATAAATTAAATTAAAACGTTTGGTATAAAAGAAATCACCAAAAGTGTAGAATTCTACATAAAAATCAATTTTAAAGTATGATTATTTTTTGCCTAAGGCAGTTTAAAAAGTATAGTATTTCATTACTAAAAGAAGTGAAAATGCACATAATTTAGTAATGAAAATTGAAGTCAAAATGTTTTAGTGTTAAATATAACTACTAAAATTCGTGCAATGCACAAAAATAAGGAGTAATATTATGGTAATGAAATATTTTTTGCTTAATGAGAATAGTTTGGATTTTTAGTGGACTAGAGAATCTTTAGTTAATTTTATATTTAGTAGTTTACGACATTAAATAATTGGTATTATTTAGTCAAGCTATTAATTCATTAAAGCTAGCAAAGCATGATCTAATAAGAATATGCTTAAGCTCATCTATTTTTATTGGAATATCACCCTTAAGCCATGATAAATATAGTTTGGTAATACCTGAGGCAAAGAAGGTAGCATAATAGCCTCTATTTGGCTTATTTATATGATATGCTCCTTCTAAAATGGTAATAATACCATCACGAAGGATATTTTCAAAGCATTGTCTAAAATAGGAATAGGAATCATTATGAGCTATTTTTTGGAATAGCTCATAATTATTTAAAATAGTATTATTTATAACATTAAAAATGTCTTTAATATCATAGCCATTATTTTCAATAATATAATTATTTAGGCTGTCATTAAATGATTTATTAATATCTAGCATTATTTCATTAATTAAATCCTGAATTGAACTATAGTGTAGGTAAAATGTTTTTCTTTCAATGTTGGCCCTTAGAGCAATTTCTTTAACAGTAATATGAGAAAGATTTTCTGTTAATAATAGCTCTTTAAAAATTTGCTTAATATTCTCCTTGGTTTTTGTTACTCTTCTATCCATAATTATACACAGCTCCTTATAAATGAGTATTAATACACTTAATAAAAAAAGTGGTTATTGTAATCCAAGATATTATACCATAAAATACACATATGAGTAATAATTTGGAGGAAGTATATGAACAAATATAATATTTTCGTTGATTTATCAGCGGATATGACTATAGATTTTGCTAAGGAGAATGATATTTGCTTTATTCCTATGGAGTATAGCCTAGGTGCTGATTTTAGGACTGCTAATTATTTGGAGTCTGATAAGGATTTAATTACCTTCTATAATTCACAAAGAAATGGTGATTTAACTAAAACAACACAAATTACGCCATTTTTCTATGAGGAATTTTTTAAGGAATATTTAGATAAGGGAATTGATATTTTATATTTGCCATTATCAAGTGGCTTATCAAAGACCTATGAGAGTGCTCTTTTAGCTAAAAATAATCTTTTAGAGGAATACCCTAATGCAAAAATAGAAATTGTTGATTCACTTGCGGCAACTGGTGGAATTGGTATTTTAACAGAAAAGGCTGTGGAGTTTAGAAATAATGGTTTAACAATAGAAGAGGCAAGCTTAAAGCTATGTGAGCTTACTAAAAAAATTAGACATTGGTTTTTAGTTTCGGATTTAAATTATTTAAAGCGTGGCGGAAGAGTTTCGGCTACAACTGCTTTTATTGGTACAGCTTTAAAAATTACGCCAATTTTGGAAATTAATAAGAAAGGTAAGCTTGATACTATAGCTAAAAAAAGAGGAGTTAAAATGGCTGCTAATCAGCTTGTTGAATATTATAAGCAATATCATGATGAAAATGAAAATAGTATTTATATTTGTCATAGTGATAATGAAGAAATTGCTTTATATGTTAAAGAAAAGCTCCTTGAATATAATCCAAATTTAGATATTAAGATTACCTATTTGAGTCCAATTATAGGAGCACATACTGGTCCTGGCATGGTATCTATTTGTACCCTTGGAAAATAAAAGAAACGCATTTGTTTCTTTTTTTGTTATAGAAAATACCTAAAATAAATTTGACATTATAAAATAACAGTGTTATAATAACATTGTTATTTTTTGGAGGAGAAATGAGAACAAAAGCACCTGAGGTTAGAGATGAGCTATTAGAGGCAGCCCTAAAGGAATTCCTAGCAGTAGGATTTTTGAATGCTAGCTTACGAAAAATAGCGGCAAAATGTAATGTTAGTACTAATTCAATATATACTAGGTTTAATGATAAAGAAGGATTATTTAACGCTATTGTTGGAGATTACGCTAAGGAATTAATGGATATTTATCTTACAGCAACCAATAACGCTAGAAATGCTCTTTCAACATCTGAAGCAATTAGTATTGGTGATGAGGAGACTAATGTTGTCATTGAATATATTTATAAGCATTTTGATGTATTTAAGCTTATTTTTTGTTGTTCAGCTGGCACAAACTATGAAAATTATTTTGACTCGCTTGCAAGAATAGAAGAGGAATTCTATAAGGAGCTTGTAGAAAAATATTCAAAAAGAAAGATTGATGATTTTTTCATACATGTTATTTGCAGAAATGGCTGGCAGGGTGTTTATGAGCTTATTTCTCATAACAAAAGCTATGATGAGGCAATTAGCTTTATAAATGATTTTAAGCTATTTAATCATCAAGGCTGGATGAAGCTAATAGAAATTAAAGCAGAATAACTGCTTTATATTTTAAGCATTAGTTAGTCTAAACTAACAAGGAGGATAAAATGAAAAAAGAGAGTAGCTTTAAAAAATTAATGGATTTGGCAGGAAATCATAAATATTTTTCCTATGCGTCATGCGTTTTAGCAGCAATTAGTGCTGTACTTGCATTAGTACCATATTATAATATTTGGTGTATTATTAAAGAATTATTAGAGGTAAGACCTAATTTTAATGAGGCCAATAATATTGTTTTTAATGGCTTTTTAGCGGTAGGATTCTCGGTTCTTTCGATGCTTATTTATATATTTGCGCTTGTATGCTCTCATAAAGCGGCATTTAGAGTTCAAACAAATATGAAAATAAAAATGATGAATCATATTGTTAAGCTTCCACTTGGTTATGTTGAGAGCGTAGGATCAGGTAAAATAAGAAAGATTGTAAATGATTCTAGTAGTGCAACAGAAACCTACTTAGCTCATAATTTGCCTGATAAGGTGGTATCATTTATTACACCTTTGTGTTTATTATTTATGATGATGTTTTTCAATTGGCATCTTGGCTTAATTTGCCTAATTCCAACTATGCTTGCTTTCGCCATTATGTTTATTTTTATGATGGGACCTAAGCTAAAAAATGATATGAAGAATTATCAGGATTCTCTAGAAAATATGTCACGTGAGGCTGTTGAGTATGTAAGAGGAATTCCTGTTGTTAAAACCTTTGGTCAATCAATTTATAGCCTTAAGCGCTTTAAGGGTAGTATTGATGAATATGAAAAATGGACTACAAGCTATACTAAAAAGATGATGCTACCAATGGTAGGCTTTACAACATCTTCAAATGGTATATTTGCAGCTATTATTATTGCAGCCTTTACATTGCAAAAAAGTATTACCAATAGCTTTGCTTTAAGTATTATTTTTTACATTCTAATAACCTCAGTTTTAACTGTTACCTTAATGAAGGTTGCTTATGCTGGTGAATCTAATATGATTGTTATGGATGCCTTAAAGCGAATGGATGAAATTTTAAGTGTTGAGCCTTTGAAAAATACAGATAATCCTAAAACACCAAAAAGCTTTGATATTAATCTTGAGGATGTATCCTTTGCTTATGATGGTAAAAATAAGGTTATTAATAATATATCTATGCATATTAATGAGGGAGAGCATATTGCTTTAATAGGACCATCTGGTGATGGTAAAACTACTCTTGCTTCTTTAATTTGTCGTTTCTTTGATATAAATGAAGGTCACATTAAAATTGGTGATGTTGATATTCGTGATATTGATTATCAGGAATTAATGAATGAGGTTTCATATGTTTTTCAGGATAGTAAGCTTTTAAAGATGAGCATTCTTGATAATGTAAGAATGGGTAATCAAAATGCTAGTATAGAAGAGGTTATGGATGCCCTAAAGCGTGCAGAATGTATGGATATTATAAATAAATTTCCAGATGGTATTAATACCATTATTGGTAGTAATGGTGTTTATGTATCTGGTGGTGAGGCGCAAAGGCTTTGTATTGCCCGTGCATTTGTAAAAAATGCTAAGATTTTAATTTTAGATGAGGCTACAGCCTTTAGTGATCCTGATAATGAGGTTTTGATAGAGCGTGCCTTTGAAAGCTTGGCTAAGGATAAAACAGTTATAATGATAGCTCATCGTTTATCAACTATTACTAATGCTGATTGCATTTATGTTATTGATAATGGCATGATTAAGGAAAGTGGTAATTATAATAGTCTAATAGATGCTAAGGGAAGCTTCTATAATATGATTGTAAAATATAATAAATCAGTTAATTGGAAGGTAGGTAGTGAAAATGATTAATAAATTAATGCATAAATATGCTCTTTCAAAGCATGGTGCAATTTCAATGATAAGAGCTATAATTGCTGTTGCAATATCTAATTTAGTTTTAATGATCCCAATGGGACTTCTTTATATGCTAATGACTAATGTGATTAATGATACACTTACCAAAGATAAATTAGGTTTCTTTATGATTGGTATTGTTGGTGCCTTAGTTTTAATTATTTTATCAGCAATTTTTCAATATCGTTCATGCTTTTTATCAACATATGTTGAAAGTGGTATTAGAAGAAGAGGATTAGCTGAAAAGCTAAGACGCCTACCATTATCTTATTTTGGTAAAAAGGATTTAGCGGATTTAACAAATACAATTATGGCTGACTGTGCTTCTATTGAAACAGCAAGTTCCCATTTTATACCGGAGTTATTTGGCTCAATTATTTCTTCAGTAGTTATTGTTATTTGTTTATTTTTCTTTGATTATCGTTTAGCTTTGGCCTCTACCTGTGTTTTGCCACTATCCTTTTTGATTGTTTATCTTTCTAAGCTTGTTATGAATAAGCTTTATCAAAAATCAATGGCAAGCAGAATAGAATGTCTTGATGGTATTCAGGAATGCCTAGATACTATTAGGGATATTAAAGCAAATAATATGGTGGCAGAATACCAAAAGGGTTTAAATAAAAAGATTAAGGCTGTTGAGAAAAACGCTATTAAATCCGAATTTATTAATGCTAGCTTTGTTTCTACAGCACAAATGATTTTAAAGGTGGGAATTGGATTAGTAGCTTTAGCTGGTAGTATATTAATTGCGAAAAATGAAATTAGTCTAATCACCTTTGTTATGTTTTTATTTGTAGCTTCAAGAATGTATGAGCCTTTAATGGTGGCATTGCAAAATTTAAGTGCAGTTATTAGTATTAAGGTTAATTGTAGTAGAATGGATGAAATATTAAGCCATGATGAACAAACAGGCTCTTTGGAATTGACTAATAATGGCTATGACATTATTTTTGATAATGTAGATTTTTCTTATAATGATCAAACAAAGGTTTTACAAAATGTTAGCTTTAAAGCAAGCGAAGGTAATGTAACAGCACTTATTGGTCCTTCTGGTAGTGGTAAAACTACTATTACTAGACTTCTTATGAGATTTTGGGATATAAATAAGGGTAAAATTACAGTTGGTGGAATGGATATTTCTAAAATTGATCCTGAGGTTCTTTTGGGTATGTATTCTATTGTATTCCAGGATGTAACCTTGTTTAACAATACGGTAATGGAAAATATTAGAATTGGTAAAAAGGATGCTACTGATAGTGAGGTAATGGCAGCTGCTAAATTAGCTAATTGCTTAGATTTTATTGAACGTTTACCTAATAAATGGGATACAATGATTGGCGAAAATGGTAGTATGCTTTCGGGTGGTGAACGACAAAGATTATCAATTGCTAGAGCATTTTTAAAGGATGCTCCAATAATTTTAATGGATGAGGCAACAGCTTCCTTGGATGTTGATAATGAAACCTTGATTCAAGAAGCTATTTCAAAGCTTATTAAGAATAAAACCGTTTTAATTATTGCGCATAGAATGCGTAGCGTTGATGGTGCTAATGATATTGTTGTTTTAAAGGATGGTAGTGTTTGTGAAATGGGAACACCAGAGGAATTAGCTAAACAAAATGGTGTTTATAAGCATATGCATGATTTGCAAACAATCTCAGCTAATTGGAAATATTAAAGTTAGCCTGAGACTTACTTTTGTATTTTAAATTAAACAATAGTAATGTATAATATAGGTAGTTGAATTTTTGAGGTGTATTATGGAAGAGAAAATATATTCTTTAAATGAACTACCTATTAGCTCCTCAGCTATTATTAGTACTGTTAATGGTAGTGGTGCATTAAGACAGCATTTTTTAGATATGGGCTTAATTCCTGGAGCTGTTGTTACTCTTGAAAAGCTGGCTCCTATGGGTGATCCTATGGAGCTTAGAATTCATGGCTATGAGCTTACACTAAGAGTTGATGATGCTAAAAATATTGGCATATCTAAGCCATTTATTTTAAAAGAAGAGCCAAAGGAAAATATTAAAATTGATAATCAGGAGCATCCAGGACTTGGGGAGGGTGGAAGGTATCACTTAAAGGAAAATGAAAATCCTCTTGCTAAGAATAAGGTTTTAAAGTTTGCTTTAGTTGGTAATCAAAATTGTGGAAAGACAACCTTGTTTAATCAATTAACGGGCTCTAATCAGCATGTTGGTAATTTTCCTGGCGTTACTGTTGATAAAAAGGATGGTAAAATCAAAAGCTATGAAAATACCATAGTTACAGATTTACCAGGGATTTATTCCTTATCTCCCTATAGTGATGAGGAAATTGTTTCAAGAAAATTTATTTTAGAATCTAAGCCTGAGGGTATTATTAATATTGTTGATTCGACTAATATTGAACGAAATCTTTATTTGACTCTTCAATTAATGGAGCTTGATACACCAATGGCTTTAGCTTTGAATATGATGGATGAGCTAACAGGTAATGGTGGCTATATTGATGTTAATAGAATGGAGGAAATGCTTGGTATACCAGTTGTACCAATTAGTGCTAAAAAGAATGAGGGCGTATCAGAGCTTATTAGCCATAGTGTTCACGTTGCTTATTATCAAGAAAAGCCTAGAGTTAATGACTTCTGTGATGAACTTGATCATAATGGAGCTGTCCATCGCGCTATTCATGGTATTATGTATTTAATTGAGGATCATGCCAAGGCCGCAGGTATTCCTTTAAGATTTGCTTCAACTAAGGTTATTGAGGGTGATAAGCTAGTTATTGAGGCTTTAAAGCTTAGTCAAAATGAATTAGAAATGATTGAGCATATTGTTGTTCAAATGGAGGAAGAGCGTGGGCTTGATCGTAGTGCTGCTATTGCTGATATGCGATATCATTATATTGAAAAGGTATGTGATTTATGTGTTGTTAAGCCTCATGAATCAAAGGAGCATGTAAGAAGTAAGAAAATTGATAAAATATTAACTGGTAAATATACTGCTATACCAATGTTTATATTAATTTTAGGCCTTGTTTTCTTCTTAACATTTAATGTGATTGGTAAAGGTCTACAGGATTTATTAAGCCTTGGTGTTGATAGCTTAACTAAGGTAATTGCTAGCTCATTTACTAAATGGAAGATTGAGCCAGTAATTAATTCCTTAGTCGTTGATGGTATTTTAACAGGAATTGGTAGTGTTATATCATTTATGCCTATTATTATTGTTTTATTTTTTTTCTTATCCATTTTAGAGGATTCTGGCTATATGGCTCGTGTTGCCTTTGTAATGGATAAGCTTTTAAGAAAAATCGGTTTATCTGGTAAATCAATTGTTCCACTTTTAATGGGATTTGGCTGTACTGTTCCTGGTGTTATGTCAACAAGAACATTATCATCTGATCGTGATCGAAAGATGACGATTATGCTTACTCCATTTATGAGCTGCTCTGCTAAGCTTCCTATTTATAGCTTTTTAGCTTCATTGTTTTTTAAGCAATATGCTTGGCTAGTGATGATTTCATTATATATTATTGGTATTTTGATTGGTATTTTAGTAGCCTTTATTGCTAAAAAATTCTTTTATAAGGGTGAGGCTGTTCCTTTTGTAATGGAGCTTCCTAATTATCGTATGCCTACTATGAAGAATGTTTATGAACTATTAAAGGACAAGGTTATTGATTTCTTAAAAAGGGCCTTTGGTATCATTTTGATTGCAACTATTATTATTTGGTTTTTACAATCATTTAACTTTAGATTTGAGCTTGTTAATGATTCTAAGGATAGTATGCTTGCCGTTATTGCTGGGGGAATTGCTCCTATATTTAAGCCTCTTGGCTTTGGTGATTACCGTATTGTCACAGGTTTAATTTCTGGTGTTCTTGCTAAAGAAGGTGTTGTTTCAACATTAATGGTTCTATTTGGTAGTAAGGAGGCAATACTTGCTTTTATTAATCCTTATGGTGCTTTCTGTTTATTAATATTTTGCTTATTATATACACCATGTGTTGCTGCTCTTGCCTCAATTAAACGTGAGCTTGGTCGTAAATATATGTTCTTTACAGCCTTTTTCCAATTAGGAATTGCCTATATATTTGCGGGAATCTTTAGTTTGTTTTTTCATATGATTGGAGTAATGTAGATGAATTTAGCATCATGGATTGTGTTAATCGTTATTTTAATAATTGTAATTCTTGCCATAATAGTTATAATTAAGAATAGGGGCAAATGCTCCTGCTGCAATAAGAATTGTAGCTGTTGTAAAAAGAATAAATAAGGATTGATTTTATGAGCTTAGGAGAAAAAATTAAGTACTATCGTACAAAACTTAATTATACACAGGATTATCTTGGTGAATATTTTCATTATACTCGTCAAACTATTAGTAAATGGGAGCAAAATAAAAGTACTCCAAGCCTTGATGATATTAAAAGGCTAGCAGAACTTTTTAATGTTAGTATAGCAGAACTGTTAGGTGAAGAGGAAAAGCCTAATAAGGATAAGAAAAAAAATAAGCTTTTACCATTTATTTATGTAATGCTTGGAGCTATTGTTGCTTTAGTAATTATTATAATTTGTTTCGAGGTTATTCCTACTCCTACATCCTTAGGCTTAGAAAATTATGATTCAGGATTTTATATTACTACTGATGAAAATAAACACATTGATTATAATGGTGATTATTCAGTATTTGATGATGAATTATATTATGTAATAAGAAAGGGTTATGCCAAATCTAATTTCTTAAATGAAGAAATGGCTTCTGTTTATGATACAACCTTTTATTTAGATACCTTAAATCACATTTATTATGTTTATTTAATTGAATATAATTTAGATTTAAAAATATATACGGTAAGTTTTAAAGCAATTTTAAATAATAATGACTCCTATACAGCTTTTCTAGTTGGTAATAATATTGAACTAAAGGCCATTTATGGAATTAATAATATTAATATTAAAACCTATGTAGGAATTGATCCTTTAACAGAATATAGTATTAATAATATTGATGATAATATTATTTATTTAGATGGCTCAATGGCTTTATTAGAGGTTCATTTAAAAAATAATACAATTGAAAATAAAAATATAACAGATAGTGGTTATATACCATATGTATATTTTAAGGATAGCCTAATCGCAACTAATTTAATAAAGGTAATTTTTAAGTGATTATTTTGGCTTTTTCTATTTACATTCTATTGATATAGAAAAATTAAATTATTTTATTATAACTAAACAATTATTTTTGAGAAAATATATATATTAATTTATATTTATGCTATAATCACTTCTATGGAAGCTGGGAAACAGTGCTGCTCTTTAAAAG
>CALCWU010000148.1 GCA_937905855.1 uncultured Mollicutes bacterium | reverse complement strand
ATGTAGCAAAGGATGAAGAAATTTTTGATATCATTGATGGCTTTACTCCACCTATTTTATGTTTCTTTTTTGTAAGATCTGGTTTATCACTTAATATTGAAAGCTTAAAGCTTGTTGGAGTAATTGGTGTATGCTATTTCATTGTAAGAATTATTGGTAAATATATAGGAGCATTATTTGGTTCATTAGTAACTAGAAGGTCAAGCGAAACTACTAAATATTTAGGTTTAGCTCTAATTCCTCAGGCTGGTGTATCTATTGGTCTTGCCTTTATGGGACAAAGAATTTTAAATCAAGAAATGGGAAATAAGCTTTTAACAATTATTTTGGCCTCATCAATTTTATATGAGCTTGTTGGTCCGCCTTTTGCTAAGCTTTCTTTATTTCTTTCTGGTTCAATAAAGAAGAATGATAAAAACTATTGTGGAGAGAATCCTAAATTGGAGATGAAATGTTATGATAAAAAATGAAAATGTTAAAAGAACATATTTAAAACAGCTACATACCAAAGGAGCAGAAGAATATCGCGGTTCAGATAAGCAATATATAAATAAATTTAAAAGAATTCATAGATAATTATTCTTGTTTTAGTAGCTTTGTTTTTAGATTATCCATAAGTATTGCTCCAAGAGGTGCAGTAAATAAAATAGCTATGACTGCACAGGTAAGAATAATTGTACCGCATGGTAGATTGTATGATAAAGCAATTCCTCCAATTGATGCTTGAACTGTTGCTTTAGGTAAATAAGAAATGATAATATAGATTTTTTCTTTTAGTGTATATTTGGTTTTTAATAAAGAAATTATCACGCCAATTGATCTAAATCCTAGAGCTATTATAATTAAGCCTAGTATTTTTAATCCTTCAATTGAAAAGGCAAGTTTGACGTTTGTAATGGCACCTACTAAGGTAAATAAAAGAATTTCAAAGGCATTCCAAAGTTTATTATATGATTCTTCAATTTTTATGGCTTTTTCATTATTTTTTTGTTTTATAATAATACTTAAAACAATTATACCAAGAAGAGCAGATATACTAATATAGCTCTTTAAAATATTTTCTAGAGCAATAAGTAAAAAAGAAATACCAAGTAAGAATATAACATAATGAGCTGTTGATAAATTTGTTTTCTTTATGATTAATGAATAGATTAAGCCAACTAAAGCTCCTAAGGCTATTCCTAAAATAATACTAGATGGTATTTGTAATAATGTTAAGGGATTAAAGACATTATTTTGATTTAGGCTTAAAAATGAATAGAATAAAACAATTACAAATATATCATCGCATGATGAACCTGCCATAATTAATTCTGCCACATTATGCTTTGCCCCTAGTCCTTTATTTTTAAGCTCTATCATTCGTGGTACAACGATAGCTGGAGAAACAGCAGCAAGGACACTGCCTAGAAGCAGTGCTTCAAAAACACTTATATTTATTATTAAAGGTGCAAAGATAGTAATACCAATTATTTCAAATGATGCAGGAATAAAGCACATAAAAAGTGCTGGTCTACCTATATCCTTTAAGGTTTTAATATTTAAGGAAAGGCCAGATCTTGTTAATATGATTATTAAAGCAATTTGTCTTAAATAGCTAGAAATATTCAATAGATGTTCATCAATGATATTAAATATAGATGGTCCCAATAGAATTCCTAGTATAAGATAAAAAATAATTCTTGGAAGTTTAATTTTCTCAAATAATAATCCACCCAAAAGTCCAATGATAAAAATTAAAGCTAAGCTTAAAAACATAAAAAATCCTCCTAAAAAAATTAAAAAGCCAATGATGTCTATGATAAATCATAGATGTCATTAGCTTAAATAGCGGTTTTGTTTTAAAAACAAGGGAGACAATCATTCCCTATAAATATTCTAACACGTTTTAAAATTAAATCAATATATTTTACTACCATTTTCTACTTTAGAAATTGATGTAAGAAGAATACAGCCGTCTTTAGTGTCTGAGCCTAAAATCCTAACCTCACTTTTAACATCACCAATACGCATTGGCTCAAAATTACAAACGCATATAACCTGCTTGCCAATCAAAAAATCTGGTGTGTAATTAGTTATTTGGGCTGAACTTGTTTTAATTCCAAGTTCACCTAAGTCTATTGTAACCTTATATGCAGGCTTTCTTGCTCTTTTATTTAAGGAAACAGCTGTTATAGTTCCTACTCGCATTTCTATTTTATCAAAATCATCAAATTCAATCATTTTATACCTCAAGATAAATAAAAAAACTGACACACAAGCATCAGAAATTTTTTTAGTGGCAGGGGCGGAGAGAATCGAACTCCCACGGACGGTTTTGGAGACCGCAACAATACCATTATGCTACGCCCCTATATTTAATTTTCTTCTTAAGCATTTGATAGTATAGCATAGTTCAATAATTTTTTCAAGCATTTTAATTTGACTTGTGGAAAAAATATGAATTATAATTGAAAATGGACTACTATTTTGGTAAAATTAGTTATAACTAGAGGTGATTTTATGTTCTTATTTTCATTATCAGAATTGTATAAAAATTGGTTCATAATTAATTTACCAACATTACTTATTTGCTTTATCTTTTTAATAAGTGTTTTGTTTGGTTTAATTTGGGGCTCAAGGAAGAGTAGAATAATGTTTATTCATACCATAATAGGTATCGTTGTTTGCTCAATAATTTTTATTGCTTTAACAAAAAAATTTAATGATGATACAATTATTGGTTTTATAAATACCTTTATTCCTAATAATACTATTCAAGGGCTAATAGGTGTTTCAAGTGAGGCTACAACCTGTAAGGATATAATAATTGAATTTATTCGTAAGCAAAATATAAATGTTGATTTAGAGCCTATAATACCATACGTTATGGCTATGGCTCAAGCTATGTTTAGATTTATTTGCTTTATTTTGTGTTATGCTGTTTATTTAGTATTAATGATTCTTTTATATATCATTTATTTTATTTTTTATCCACAAAGAAGATATAAAAAGAAGGTTAATAGGAAAGCACAAATTGGTGTTGGAAAGCCATATAGAAAAAAGCCAGCTATTGGTTTAATATATGGAATTATTCGTGGCTTAATTGGAACATTTATTTTTGCATCATTTGTTGGTTCATTTTTCTTTATTGTTTCAAGTGGTAGTGAAAAGATAGATGAATATATTGAAAATCCTAATAATGATAAGAATATAGATTACCAAAATACATATTATTTATTCCGTAATTACAGCAAAAAGGGTATATTTGGAATTTTAAATAAGGCTAGAAACGATGATGATATTCCTTATTATTTATTCTTTAGTAACGCAATTACTAAAGGTAAGACTAAAACAGAAGAGGGTTCAGTTGATTTTAATTTGAATGGTGAGCTTGCAAGCTATATGTCGATTGTTAATCAAATGTTTGATTTAGCTGCTAAATATGGTTTTGTTGATGATTTATTAAATGGTAATACTGATGCTATAATGAATAGTGACGTGTTAAAAAATGAGGAATTTTATAATGATTTAAATGCAATAGTTGATAATTATAAAACACCTGAATTCACATTTGTTCTATTGAAAAATTGCCTTGATACTATGTCTAAGGACTATAAGAGTTATTTGGAATTAGCTCATATAAATGATACTGACAAAAATATGGATATGATAATGGAAATTTGCGATTCATTATTTGTTAGTGATGATGCAATTAAGCTATCAACATTTGTTAATGATTCAGATATTAAATTAATGCTTCATGCTGGTGTTACAGCCTTATCAACATATAAGACAAATGAAGCACCTAGTGAAGATGCAACAGATGAGGCTAAGGCTTCATATCAGCTAAATCTTGCAGCTGATTTAATGTCTAAGATTATTCCTGATTTTGAAAAGCTATCTTTATTTAATGATACAGAAGTACAAGATACATTTAATTTGGCAATGAAGAAAATTACTAATGTGGCTGTTAAATATGTGAAGATTACAATTAGTGAAAATAGTTATTCATTTGCAGATTTAAATATTCCAAGTGATGCCAACTGGGGTAATGAGCTAGTAACATTTTTAAATGTTGGTAGTGAAGTTTTGGAAATGCTTGGAGATAATAATATTAGTTTTAATGATGGCAAGAGTTATCTACAAATGTTCAATAAGAATAATGAACATTATAATGATAATATTTCTGTTTTAGATGATCTTGGCAATAAGCTTGGTGATTCAAAGCTTTTATCCTCAGTGTTTGAAAGTGATTTTGTTTATGATTTATTAGAAAATACGCTCGATAAAACATTAAGCGTTGAAGGAATAAAAATTCCTCGTGATGTTGAATTTGCCAATAGTGTTGATTCAAGCGGTAATAAGGTTAGTGGTGAATTTACTAAACTTGTTGATTTAATGAAGGCTCTTGTTGATAATGGCTTGATTGATAAAATTAATAAACCAGATGGTGAAAGCTTTACCTTAACAGATTTCGTTGATATTTTAGACGGCGAAAATGTTAATAAGTGTATTAATGATTCGACATTGGCTTATTATTTAGTTAGTAGTGCCCTATTAAATATTAAACTTGAAGATGTTAGTATTTATACTCCTGATTCCGTTTTAACAACTCATATAGCTAAAGATGAAAGCTATACTCTTATTGTTAGAGATGAAATAAGTAATATTGTTTCTGGATTAAGTGTCTTATTACCAATTCTTGATTCTAGTAGCGATGGTGGTTTTGATATTTCTAGTGTTTTAGATAATACTAGCAGTCTAGAGACAGTTAAAAGTTCTGTTGTTCTTAGTGGTACAATGGTTAATTTTTTAGTTGATAATTTTGCTAATATGGAAAATTCTCCAATTGTTTTTCCTAAGAATTTAGATTTAAATGTTGATGCTAATAATATGGATAATTGGCTTAAGGAAAATGGCGAATTTGATAAGATTATTGATATTCTTGAAAATGAAGAATTAAAAAATGTAATATCTAAGGTTTTAAATAATGAAGAAATATCAACTAATTTATTTACAGATTTATCTAATGAGGGCTTTGATGCCTTTGTAGCCTCTGATATTATGTACTATAGTGTTTGTAATTTGATGACAACAAGCTTAGAGGAATCTGGAGTTAATATTACTATTCCTGATTGTGCTTATCAAGATATTTCTGAGAAGCTAATTAGTAAGGATGAATTAAAGGAATTAAAAAATGATTTGAAAATTTTGATGCCTGAGGATGGTAAGGATTTTGATGTTAATTCATTTATTGAAAATAGTGATATTGTTGAAAAATCTGATATTCTTCACGCAACAGTTGTTAATTATCTTGTAAATGAAACTAATAATCAAATTAAGACTCCAGCTAAATATAAGTCATCAGCTTCAGCAGAAAGCTTGAAGACAGATTTCCATAATAACATTTGGTATACATCAAAGGAAGTTAGTAAGATTTTTACTGCTGTTAAGGCTTTAGATATTGATTTTAATAATTTAAGTGATATGGATGCAAGTAGTATGGCTAATAAGATAACATCAATTGCTAATCCTGATGATGTATTTACATCTATAGTAATTAGACTTACAATTTCTGATAGCTTATTAAATTCTACTAGTATGATTAAGGTTCCTTCCTCTGTTATTGAAGAAATTGATGAGGAAAGCTATATTAAGCAAGAAGAATTAACTAATTTAGTAACGGCATTTAAGACATTTGGTGATATTGATTTTAATAATTTTGATATTAATATTGTAAGAAGTCTTATGGATAAAAATGATTCTAGTGTATTAGATAAGAATGCAGATGATATCTACAAAAGTGCAATTGCTACTTATTCATTAACTGATGTATTAAATACAACAAGTGCAATTAAGGTACCTGGATGTGTTTACGAGGTAATTGCTTCTGGCTATATTGAAGAAAGAATAACTGAGTCTGAGTTTAAAAAATTAATTAAATCTGTTAATGCCTTAGATACTGATGTTAATTTAGATGATATCAGTGTTGATACAATAATTCATTTATCTGATGAAGGCTTAGACGCTTTATTTGGTAGTGATATTTTAAGATACACTATTACAGATATGGTTAAGGATCAAGTAAGTGTACCAACAGGAAGTAATGAGATAATTGGTATAAAGGACGAAACTAGCTATAGTGCAATCAAGGCTTTAGAGTTAAAAAATTTAATTAATGGAATTGAAGCTTTAGGTGTTTCTGATTTTAATAATTTTGATGCTAATACAGTTATTAATAATAAAGAAATTGATTTAGATATAGTTTTGAATAGTGAAATTATTCATTTTGTAATTTCAACAAAGCTTAAGGAAATGAATACTGATGTTATTATTCCTAAGATTGTTTTAGATACTATCTATGAGGAAAAAGAAGTTGTAACTAAGACTGAGGTTAAAAATTTAATTCAAGGTGTATGGACATTAGATATTGATTTGGATAATTTTGATTCAACAACAATATTAAATAAGAATGATGATGAAATTGATACTATTTTAAATAGCAATATTCTTTTGTATACTATTTCTGATAAGCTTTCTAACATTAATGACATTATCATTCCTGATAAGGTGAAAATACAAGATATTAATGAAGAAAATTATATTGAAAAAGTGGAAATTAAAAATGCAATAAAAGGTATTAACGCTTTAGGCATTACGGATTTTAATACAACAATTGATACTAATGTTGTACTTCAAAGAAGCGACGATGAAATAAATACAATGCTAAATAGTATGATTATTCACGCTACAATTTCTGATAAGCTTTTAAATACTTCTGAAATTGATATTCCTGATGGGGCTAAAAAGGATAATACCTTAGGTATTGATGGCGCAATATTAAAGGATGAAATTAGCAATTTATTTAAAGGCATTAGAGTATTAAATCTTGAAAATATTAATGAATTTGATGCTAATAGTGTTCTAAATATGGATGATGCTAGTCTTAATACAATGCTTGATAGTATGATTATTCATTATACTATTTCTAATAAGCTTGTTACTTTAGAGGGAATAAGTATACCTGATGGAGCTTACGATAATGCTTTAGGTAATAAAGCTGTTACCTCTGATGAAATTATTAATTCAATCAAAGGTGTGAAAGTATTTGGTATTACTGATTTTAGTTCAAGTCTTGATGCAAATAAGATTTTAAGTATGAGAGAGGAAGAAATTGATACTATAATTGAAAGTATGATAATTCACTATACTATCTCTGATAAAATTAGAGAAAATATAAGTGTTCCAAATGCCTATATTACTAATACTGAGCTTTTAAGTGAGGCAATTACTAAATCAGAAGTTAAAGCAACAATTCTTTCATTTAAATCATTAAATATGGAAGAAATTGATTATGTTGATGCTAGTGTATTAAATAATGATGATTTAGATATGAATATATTATTTGCTTCAGCAATTGTTAGATATGAGCTTTCTAATAGTCTTTTAGAACTTGGAAGTGATGAAAATAAGCTACTTGCTATTCCAAGTGGTGTTTATGAAGTATATAGTGAAACCTATCCAACTGAAAAAGGTATAACTAAAAATGAATTATGTGCACTTGTTAGTGGTGCAAAGGCTTTAGGAATTGATTTTAACGATACAAGTACAATTACAACTACATCATTAACTAAAGATAAAACAAATACAGCAATGGATAGTAAGATTTTACAATATACTATATCTAATAAAATAATAGCGATTGGTGATAAGTTTGTTATTCCTGCCTCTATTTATACTACATTAATTGAAGGATATGATGAAAAGTCGATTATAGCAACAGAAATCACTAAGCTTGTTGGTGATGTCAATGAGATGGGTATTTCTTTAAATTCTAATGCAGAATTTAATCAGGAAACTGTTAACTCCGCTATCTTTGCAGATGATAGAGAGACATCAAGTATTTTGGTTGCAAGCGTATCTAAGGTTGTTGCCGAAAATTTAAGTATCTATGAAGATGATGCAAATATTTTAGATGATTATCAAAATCAAAAAGCAATGATTTTATCTCAAGCAAATATTTATGAATTACTTAATGAATTTAATGCGATTGGTGTTGATTTTAGTAATACCGAAAGTGCAGACTATATGTCAGTATTACTTAAATTAAAAAATGGAGCAATTGATATTAATACTTGTTCAAACATTGCTTGGTTATTTATTGCTGAATTATGTGAAAAATATCCAAATTCTTCAACTTTTGATCATGATAGCATTAATGTATACAAGAAGAATGAATTAACAATATCTAATAACCTTTCTTACTTAACAAGAAAAGGTATTAATGATTTAGCAAATAGTCCTTCAGCCTAAAGGGAATCATTTTGGTTCCCTTTTTGGACTAAAATATTAAAATTGAGTCTTGAAAAATAAAAAAAATTGTATAAAATAGATAGCGTATAACGATGGAGGTGTAATGATGAAGAAAAAATATGATTTTTGGATAATTGTTTCTTATTATTTCTTAAATATTTTAAATACATATTTTTTAACATCTAA
>CALCWU010000147.1 GCA_937905855.1 uncultured Mollicutes bacterium | reverse complement strand
CAGCCATCACCTTTGGTAAATCCTCAATAATTTTTTTACAAATAAAGGGATCAACTAAATTCATAGCACCTACCATTACAAGTGAGGCTCCAGCATACATCATCTCAATCACATCATATGCGCTACTTATACCGCCCATTCCAATTACAGGTATATCAACATTATGAGCAACCTCATAAACCATTCTTAGGGCAACAGGGAAAATAGCAGGGCCACTAAAGCCACCCTTTTTAACAGCTAAAATAGTTTTAGCAGTTTTTAAATCAATACGCATACCAACCAAAGTATTTATTAAGCTAATTGCATCAGCACCAGCGCTCTCGCAGGCCTTAGCCATAGTAACAATATCCGTAACATTAGGACTAAGTTTAACAATTAAAGGCTTTTTGCAAACCCTTCTTACTTCCTTAACTAAATTATAAGCAACATCCGGAGAAACACCAAAAGCCATTCCTCCACCACTCACATTAGGGCAACTAATATTTAGTTCGATTGCAACAACCTTATCACAGTCATTAAATTTCTCAACAGTATTAACATAATCAGAAACACTATGACCACCAACATTAGCAATAACCTTATGCTTATATACCTTGTCAAGCTTTGGTATTTCCTCATTGATTACAGCATCAACACCTGGATTTTGTAAGCCGATAGAATTAAGCATTCCCTCCTTGCATTCAGCAATTCTTGGCAATGGATTACCATAGCGAGGATTAAGAGTTGTACCCTTAAGCGAAATGCTTCCTAAAATATTAATATCATAAATATCATTAAATTCATAACCAAAGCCAAATGTACCTGAGGCTGGAATTATTGGATTTTGAAATTCATAGCCAAATAACTTAATTTTAGTATTCATTAAAATTTTACCTCCTTGGCACTAAAAACAGGACCTTCCTTACATACTCGTCTAACTCCGTCTTTAGTTTCAATTGAGCAGCCCATACAAGCTCCAAAGCCACAGCCCATTCTTGCCTCTAATGATAAATCACCATTATCATTATATAAAGATAAATACTTTAACATCACAAGCGGTCCACAAGCATAATAATAATCATAATTCAGATTATTTTCCTTTAAATAACTAACCGCATTACCCTTATAACCAAAAGAACCATCATCAGTTGTTATAATAACCTCACCTAGTGCTTTAAATTCATCTAAATAAAAGATTTCATCTTTAGCTTTAAATCCTAAAACAAAGGTAGGCTTAATACCTAATTCATTAAATTTTTTACCTAAATTATACAAGGGAGCAATACCAATTCCACCACCTATTAATAGGGGATTATTGCTTTTATTTTCATCAAAGCCATTACCAAGACCTATAATAGCATTTACCTTTTTACCAATTTCATATTTTGTCATTTCCTTAGTGCCTTGGCCTAAGATTTTATATAAAATTGTTATACTATTATCATCATAATCATTTATGCTAAATGGTCTACGTAAAAATTTAGAATCCAGTTTTAATTCTAAAAATTCACCACTATGCTTAATGGTAGAAGTATTTCCCTTAAGACGCATTTTATAGACATCATTTGTCAGTTTAGTATTTTCTATTATCTCAAAAATTTCTTCAAGCATATTATTCCTCATCAATTGTAGAAATTCCCATTGTTGTTTCTTCTAATACATTAAGTAAAACATTAACCGTATCAAGACAGGTAAATACAGGAACATTATTATCAATGGCACAACGTCTAATTTGAATTCCATCTCTTCTTGTCTTATTATTACCTTCACTTATAGTATTAACAACATAAGTAACATAGCCCTTACGAATTGAAGTTAAAATTTCTTCACTACCTTGGCTTAATTTTTCTCTTACTCTTGTTTTAATACCATGCTCCTTTAAATACAATGCTGTACCACTTGTTGCCTCAATATTAAAGCCAAGATTATAAAATCTTCTAATTAAAGGTAGGGCAGCATCTTTATCATTATCAGCTATGGTAGCAAAGACAGTTCCATAATTAGAAACTCTTTGACCAGAAGCTTTAAGTGATTTATATAAAGCACGATTTAAGCTCTTATCATAGCCTATTGCTTCACCAGTTGATTTCATCTCTGGTGATAATACTGCATCAAGCCCTGCAATTTTTGTAAAGCTAAAGGTTGGAGTTTTAACATACCAGCGTTTTTTCTTTGGATATACGCCAACATAACCTTGTTCCTTTAAAGATACTCTAAGCATTACCTTTGTGGCAATATCAGCAATTGGCGCACCACACGATTTAGCAAGGAAAGGAACTGTTCTACTTGAACGAGGATTAACCTCAATAATTGAAACCTTATCATTTCCTTCAACAATAAATTGAATATTATATAAGCCTATCATTTGTAGCTCAACACCGATTTTTTTAGTATATTCAATAATTGTTTTTTGGGCATTTTCTGATAATGAATATGGAGGATAAACACTCATAGAATCACCACTATGAACACCTGTTTTTTCAATATGCTCCATAATTCCCGGAATAAATACATCCTTACCATCACAAATAGCGTCTACTTCGCATTCCTGGCCTTTTATATATTTATCTACTAAAACTGGATTTTTAGGATTTAAATCAATAGCATCCTGAACAAACTTAACAAGTGAAGCCTCATCATAAACAATATGCATCATTACGCCACCAAGGACAAATGAAGGTCTTACAAGAACTGGGAAGCCTATTTCCTTTGCAACCCTTAATCCTTCATCAGCACTAAATACAGCATAGCCCTTAGGCATAGGTATATTTAGCTTATTCATAATAACTTCAAATTGATCTCTATCCTCAGCTAAATCAATTCCTTTAGCACTTGTTCCTAAAATTTTAACGCCAGCCTTATCTAATCTTGAAGCTAAATTTATTGCAGTTTGACCACCAAGGGCAACAATTACTCCCTCAGGCTTTTCAAAATCAATAACATTCATTACATCTTCAAATGTTAATGGCTCAAAATATAATTTATCTGATAGGGTATAATCAGTTGAAACAGTTTCAGGGTTATTATTAATAATAATTGCTTCATAGCCTAAATCCTTAATTGACCATATAGCATGAACAGTTGAATAATCAAATTCTACACCCTGACCAATTCTAATGGGTCCACTACCAAGTACAACAACCTTTTTCTTATTAGAGCAAATTGATTCCTGCTCATGCTCATAAGTTGAATAAAAATATGGAATGTATGACTTAAACTCAGAGGCGCAGGTATCAATCATTTTATATACTGGATACATCTTATTTTCTTTACGAATATTATAAATATCCTCAGGTGACATAGACCAGCATTTAGCAATATATTCATCGCTAAAGCCCATTCTCTTAGCCTGATATAAAACCTCTAGATTATTTTTATTTTTAATTATTTGCTTTTCAAATTGAACAATGTTATTTATTTTTTCTAAGAAAAAGCGATCAATTTTAGTAGCAAAATATAAATCATCAAGAGTAATATCCTTACGAATAGCCTCAGCTATTGCATAAATTCTTTCATCAGTTTCCTCTAAAATAAAATCCATAAGCTCATGACGAGACATATTCTTAAGCTTATTAAGTTCTAAATGGCAAGCCTTAAGCTCCAAAGAACGTACTGCCTTTAATAATGATTCCTCAATTGTTCTACCAACACTCATTACCTCACCAGTAGCCTTCATTTGCGTTGATAGATGTCTAGAGGCAGTTTGAAATTTATCAAATGGAAATCTTGGAATTTTCGTTACAACATAATCAAGTGTTGGTTCAAAAGAAGCTAAGGTATTAGCAATTCTAATTTCATCAAGACGAAGTCCACAAGCAATTTTAGCAGATACTCTTGCAATTGGATAGCCTGACGCCTTAGAAGCTAAAGCTGATGAACGAGAAACACGAGGATTAACCTCAATTACATAATATTGGAATGAATAAGGATCCAAAGAGAATTGAACATTACAGCCACCCTCAATTTTCAAAGCTCTAATAATTTTTAAAGCACTATTTCTTAGCATTTGGTATTCCTTATTAGTTAAGGTTTGGCTTGGAGCTACAACAATACTATCGCCAGTATGAATGCCAACTGGATCTACATTTTCCATATTACATACAACAATTGCTGTATCGTTTTTATCTCTTAATACCTCATATTCAATTTCCTTAAAGCCCTTAATTGATTTTTCAACTAAAACCTGATTAACAGGAGAAAGCTTCAAAGCATTTTTACTTACCTCAATAACCTCTTCATCATTATCAGCAAATCCACCACCAGTGCCTCCAAGAGTAAATGCTGGACGTAGTATTACAGGATAGCCAATTTCATTAGCAGCCTTAACTGCCTCTTCGATTGTAGTTGCAATGTGACTTTGCAAAATAGGTTCACCAATTTTTTCACAAAGCTCCTTAAAAAGCTCACGATCCTCAGCGGCCTCAATTGCGCTTGCAGTAGTACCTAAAAGTTCAACCTGGCATTCATCCAAAACGCCTTTTTTAGCAAGCTGCATACCTAAATTTAAGCCAGTTTGTCCACCAATAGAGCAAATTAAACCATCAGGTCTTTCATATCGAATAATTTTAGCAACATGCTCCAAATCAAGGGGCTCCATATAAACCTTATCAGCAATCTTTGTATCAGTCATTATTGTTGCCGGATTAGAATTTACCAAAATAACCTCATAGCCTTCTTCCTTTAAGGCAAGACAGGCTTGTGTACCAGCATAATCAAATTCAGCACCCTGGCCAATAACAATTGGACCACTACCAATAATCATTATCTTTTTAATATCTGTTCTTTTGGGCATGCTTACTTCCTCCTCTTTTCTTCATCAAATCCATAAATCTAGCAAATACATATTCACTATCCTCAGGACCAGCAGCACTTTCAGGATGATATTGTACAGCAATAACATCATTTTCTTTATCCATTACACCCTCAGCCTCACCATCAATTAAATTGATATGTGTAAGCTCAAGACCAGTTCCCTCTAAGCTTTTAATATCAATTGCAAATGAGTGATTTTGTGAAGTTATTTCTACCTTATCAGTTAATAAATTTTTAACAGGATGGTTAGAACCACGATGACCAAATTTCATTTTATAGGTTTTAGCTCCATAAGCAAGGCCAATAATTTGATGACCAAGGCAGATTCCTAAAATTGGTAGTTTTCCCTTCATTTCCTTAACCAATTCAATTACTTGACTAACATTTTCAGGATCTCCTGGACCATTTGATAAGAATAATCCATCTGGATTATATTTTAAGATTTCATTTTTACTAGTGTTATAAGGAACAACTACAACATTACAGCCACATTGATTTAGTTTACGAATAATATTAAGCTTAACACCACAATCAATCGCAACTACAGTGTAAAGAGGATTTCTTGTTCTTGAATACCAAACCTTTTTACTACTAACCTTTGATACCTGATTTTTAGGAAAATCATAATTTTTAATTTTTTCTAAGCATTCCTCGATTGGCTTATCAACTGAGGTAATCATAGCCTTCATTGAACCATGCTCACGAATTATTCTTACAAGCTCACGTGTATCAATATCAGCTATTCCTGGTACGTTATTTTCATCCATGACCTCACCCAAGGTTTTAGTAAATCTAAAATTTGAAGGCAAGTCATTATATTCATGAACAATAAAGCCAGACATATAAATATTTTTAGATTCATAATCCTCATCAGTTAAGCCATAGTTACCAATTAAAGGATAGCTCATTACAACCATTTGATCACAATATGAAGGATCAGATAAAATTTCTTGGTAGCCTACTACCGAAGTATTAAAAACAATTTCGGCAATTTTTTCCTTGGAAGAGCCAAAGCCAGTTCCTATAAAAAATCTACCATCCTCTAAAACTAATTTTCTTTTCATTATTTACCATCCTTTTGATATACTATTTTTCCATTACAAATTGTAAGTACTGGCCAGCCATATAGCTTGTAGCCAATATATGGACTGTTTTGCGCTTTTGATTTAATTTCATCAATACTATAGGTATGAGGATTATCAATATCAATAACCACTAAATTACAATTATTTCCAACCTTAATTTCATTATTTTCTAAATTAAATATTCTACTTGGATTATCAACAAGCCATCTTTTTAAATCTAATAAACTAGCCTTATTAGTTTTTATAAGATTAGTATAAACTAAAGGCAATGTTGTTTCAAGACCAATAATACCATTAGGACATTTAGAATATTCTCTTTGTTTTTCTTCTTTTGAATGAGGAGCATGATCAGAAGCAATAATATCAGCAGTGCCATCAAGCAAAGCATTAATGGTAGCCTCCATATCCTCCCTACTTCTTAAAGGTGGGTTCATCTTAAAATTAGGATTTCCCTTAATCATTTCTTCATTTAAAAATAAGTGATGAGGAGCAACCTCACAAGTAATTTCAGTTCCATTTTTCTTAGCTTCTCTTATAAAATCAAAGCTTTCTTTAGTAGACATATGACAAAAATGGTATTTAACATCATTTTTGATAGCATATTTTATTTCTCTTTCTACAGCTAAATATTCTCCCTTAGGGGCAGTTTTATAAATATTATCCTCAGCATGAGAAGCAATAACTAAATTATTTTTTTTCACTAGCTTCATACCTTGGTCTAAAAGCTCTAAATTATTAACACCAACACCATCATCAGATATAGCCTTAACATACTTAGCTAAATCATCTATATCAGCAAGCTCTTCACCCTTTTCTCCCTTAGTAAAAGCACCATATGGATAAATGTTAACGATTGAATCCTTATTAATAATATCCATCTCAATCTTTAAATTTTCAACTGAATCAGGGACAGGCTTTAAATTAGGCATCGTCATAATTGTAGTAAAGCCACCCTTTGCCGCAGACATACTACCAGTCTTTATTGTTTCCTTATATTCAAATCCAGGCTCACGCAGATGAACATGAACATCAATCAAGCCTGGAAAAATTATTCTTCCACTACAATCAATTACCTCATAATCTCCAAAAATATCTGGAGCAATTTCTATTATTTTTTCATCATCGATTAAAATATCAAGCTTTTTTAGCTCATCTTGCATCACAAGACCATTTTTTAATAAAATCATAAATTACCATCCAATACCATAGAAATAACAGCCATTCTTACAAAAACACCATTTGTCATTTGCTTATAAATTCTACTTTTTTCACATTCAGCAACACTATCAGCAATTTCTACGCCACGATTAATTGGAGCAGGATGCATTATAATAGCATTTTTCTTCATCTTATTTACACGTTCCTCTGTTAAACCATATAATTTATGATATTCACTAACAGTCATCTTCATCTTCTCTTGATGACGTTCAAATTGAACACGAAGAAGCATTATAACATCACATTTTTCAATAGCCTCATCCATTGTTAAATAAGGAGCACAGCCATCATTAAATTCACTTGGTCCTGAAATATAAACCTCCATACCGAGGCGCTTCATAATCTCTAAATCACCATGAGCAACTCTTGAGTGAGATATATCACCAATCATACATACCTTTAATCCAGCAAAATGACCATATTCCTCATAAATAGTCATAAGATCAAGTAAGCTTTGGGTAGGATGGTTTGCAGCACCATCTCCACCATTAAAGATAGGCATCTTAATATTTTCTAATTCCTTATAATAATCATCCTTACTATGACGAATTACTACTCCATCCATACCAAGTGATTCAAAGGTTCTAACTGTATCATATAATGTTTCACCCTTATTAACTGAAGATGCACTAGCATTAAAGCCAATAACACTTATTCCTAAATTAATCATTGCTGTTTGGAAAGAATATTGCGTTCTTGTTGAATTTTCAAAAAAAAGGGTTGCCATCTTCTTACCTGGATATTTCTTAGAAGATTTGCCACCCTTAAATGCCAACGCTAAATCAATAATCTCTTGAATTTTTTGTGTAGATAATGTTTGTAATGTAAATAAACCTCTCATGTTTTCACCTCAAAAAAAATGGTCTTTTTGTCCAAAAACGCACAAAAAAACCATAATAAAAGCAAATATCTAGTTTCCTTGTAGCCTCTCTGGACTATCTTAAAGCCTCATCGTATGAATTATATCACAAAGAGGACTACAAAGCAACCACTTATTTAACTTATAAGCTTTTATTTACTTATAAGTTTAATTTTTATCTCATCACCATATATATTTGAATTTAACTCGATTGGATAAGAAGCCTTTATATAATAACCATCATCCTCTTCCGTAATTAATTTAGAATTAGGATCAATCGAAATGCTACCTTTATTATTTAAACCATTATTTAAGAATGGCAAATAAGCTTCCTTAGTATTTTCATCATAACAAATAGATAATATCATTTTGTTATTATCATCACGCAATAATAATGAATCACTTAACACTAGTCTATAGTTGTTATAGGCGTACAAAGGAATTTCAACTTTTCCATACTCTCGTTTAACAAGACGATAATCATCACTTACACCATTACCAGCTTCAATATAATTTGGACAATTATAAACCTTACTTTTTCGTAAGCC
>CALCWU010000146.1 GCA_937905855.1 uncultured Mollicutes bacterium | reverse complement strand
ATAAAAAATGGTATATTAATGATTTTAATTTTGGCTTTGATCATTTATTTATTACTAGTGGTAGTATTGCTGGAATTGATAAGCAAAAGCAGGATGGTGTCTATTCATATTTAAGCTTCTTGAAATTTACTAATATGTATCCAGCCTTATGTGGCTTTAAGCTAAAGGAAAATGTTAAGGCTATTAGTGGTGTTAGAGTTAAGGCTCTTGTTAAGCTAATCAAAAATGATAAAGAAATTTATTCTGAAGCTGGGGAAGTAATTTTTAAGGATGATGGTATCTCTGGTATAGTTATTATGAATGTTGAAGAAATTTATCTTGAAAATTATACTAGTAATGCTAACTTTAAAATTAGCTTAGATTTATGCCAAGATATAAATATCAATGATTTAAAAAAATATTCACTTGAAGGAATTTTACCATTAAAGCTTGCTAGATATTTAAAAAACTTTAATGATATAAAGAATTTAGAATTTAATATTTTATCACCATATGATTATAATAATGCTCAGGTTATTAATGGTGGTATTTCTTTAGATATGATTAATGATGAACTTGAATATATAAACAATAAAACTCTTCATTTTGCGGGTGAGGTATTAGATATAAATGGTAGATGTGGTGGCTACAATCTTCATTTTGTCTTTGCGAGTGCTTTAAAAAATTTTGAGGTATTGAATAATGAAAATAAAAATAAGTAATGTTAAGATTTTAGCAAATCAAAATATCACGCCAATAAAATATTTAAAGATTAAATATAAAATTAATGATATTAAGGATTTTAAAATTTTAAGAAGAAGCATAGATGCTAGAGATAAGGAAAATGTTTATTTAGTGTATACCGTTTGTTTTACAACAAATAATTCAAAGCTTCTAAAACTAAAAAATGCTAGCATTTATGAGCCTGAAAAGGATTTTATTTATCCAAAATGGCATAGTGATGATAGACCAGTTGTTGTAGGCTTTGGTCCAGCAGGAATGTTTTGTGCTTTGACACTTGCTAGATCTAATGCTAGACCAATCATTATTGAAAGAGGTAGTGAGGTTGAAAAACGAAGCCAAGATATAGAAAATTTTTATCAAAACAAAGAATTAAATGAAGATGATAATGTTTTATTTGGTGAGGGTGGTGCTGGAACATTTTCTGATGGCAAGCTTACTACAACTCTAAATGATCCAATTATTAAGCAAATATTAAAGGATTTTGTTAAATTTGGGGCAAATGAAGAAATATTATATGATGCAATGCCTCATATTGGAAGTGATGTTTTAAGGATAGTTGTTAAGAATTTAAGAGAAGAAATAATTTCTCTTGGTGGCGAGATTCATTTTAATACTAAATTTATTGATTATAAAGAAAATTCAAAGGAAATAGAAGCTATTACAACTAAAGGAAGCTTTAAGACGAAGCATTTATTTTTAGCCTTAGGGCATTCGGCTTATGATACAATTAGTATGCTTTATAATAAGGGCTTAAAAATGGAAGCAAAGAGCTTTTCAGTTGGCGTAAGAATTGAGCACGAAAGAGAATATATTAATAAATTACAATATGCAAGCTTTGCTAAATATTTACCAGCTGCTTATTATAAAATGGCAGTTCATTTAGAGGAAAGAAGCGTTTATACATTTTGTATGTGTCCTGGTGGCTATGTAATGGCTACATCTAATAATAAGGAATCAATCGTAACTAATGGTATGAGTAATTATAAAAGAGATGCAAATAATTCTAATGCCGCATTATTGGTTGAAATTAATCCAAGTGATTATTATATATCATCACCACTTGATGGTTTTAAATTTCAGCATGATATTGAGCATAAGGCTTATCTTACTGGTGGTAATTTTAAAGCCCCAGCTAATTTAGTTAAAGAATTTTTAATAGATGAGGTAGCAGAAAATATCAGAAGCGTTACTCCATCCTACCCTCATGGTATAAAATTATGTGATTTAAATGAGGTTTTACCAGATTTTGTAATTAAGGCTTTAAAGGAAGGTATTATTAAAATGGATGCAAAAATGCCTGGCTTTAATTATAAAGACGCCATTTTAGTTGCCCCAGAAACTAGAAGCTCATCACCTGTAAGAATTAATCGTGATTCTAATCACAAGGTGGGAATGATTTATCCTATTGGTGAGGGTGCAGGATATGCTGGTGGTATAACTAGTAGTGCCCTTGATGGAATTAAAAGTGCTATTTTAAGTATGGAGGAAGTATGACAAACTTAGAAAAATATTATAAATATCAACGTGAACTAAAAAATTATGAATATGCTTTATTTGTTTTATCATATGATGAGGAAACTGATTGTCCAAGGCTAGCTAAGGCGCATTCACTTGAGGTTTTCCAATATTTTGAAAATAAATATTATGATATAACCTTAAGTAAGGATTATGAGGATACTCTTTTTGCTCTTGAAAATGATAATTCCCTAGATAAGCTTACAGCTTTATCAATTCAAAAGGAATGTAAGAATCTTCATAAGCTTAAAAAGCTACCTAAGGATTTATTTAATAATCATTTAAAAAATTTAGCTAATACAGGATTATTATGGGAGGAAGCAAGAGAAAGTCTTGATTATACAAAATTTGAAAATGCTCTTGATGAACTAGTAGCCTATAATAAGAAATATATTGAAATTGAAGAAACTAAGGACATTTTAGGCTATAATGTTTTACTTGATGAAATGGAGGAGGGT
>CALCWU010000145.1 GCA_937905855.1 uncultured Mollicutes bacterium | reverse complement strand
ATATTGTGATAAAATAACTCCAGAGTTACCTCTAGCGCCCATTAGCGCACCTCTTGAAAGAGCCTTAGCTATATCACATATTGAGCTGGATTCGCAATTTTCCATTTCACGAACTCCACTCATAACAGTCATTTGCATATTAGTTCCTGTATCTCCATCAGGAACAGGGAAAACGTTTAATTGATCTATTTCACTATGATTATTTTTTAAATTAATGGCACCATTTAAAACCATTTTTTTAAATAATTCGCCATCTATTTTGGAAACTGGCATAGTATTCCTCCTAAAAATTTAATACGATATTTTTCATTATTATAAAGCGTAAAATAATATGATTTACGCTACAGTTTCAAATAAATAATTTTTAACACCTTAATCCATAATACAAAATGCAAAGTACATTTTACATTATAAATATTATAACACATTTTTTCAAATTGTAAAATACTTATTATACTAAAGATGAAAAATAATAACATATTTTGATATATTTTCTTAATAAATGAGGTCTTAACAACCAAATTATAAAAAATACTAATTTGAAAACAACTATTATTTTATCACAAAATTGTAATTATGCAAGAAAATAGAACTAAAAGTCTTGATTTTCTTTCCTTTTTTTGATAAAATAATAGGGCTTGAGTAAAAAGCAAGACTTAGTAAGGAGGTATTAGACTATGGCTAAATGTTATGTGACTGGAAAATCAACAGTAACAGGAAATAGAAGAAGCCATGCCCTAAATGCTACTCGCCGTACATGGAAGGCAAACTTACAAACCGTTCATATTAAAGATGAAAATGGTAATGTTAAGAAAGTAAAGATTTGTGCTAAGGCTTTAAAGAACTTAAAGTTAGAAAGAGCATAATAATTTAACATTATGTGTAAGATAAAAAAAGGACAATCAAGTCCTTTTTTTATTTCTTGTAAATAAATTTTTTAACCAACATAAGCATTTAGGTAGCTCTATAACATAAAAGCGCATAATTATTCTCCTTTGTAATAATTTATGCGCCTAATTTATTAAATATTCTTTAGAATTTCCATTTTTTTATGAGGATCCTTCTTATCTAAAAGATATGAACCCACAACAGCAAAATCGATTCCCTTATCAACAACAAGTTTAGATGTTTTATCATTTATTCCGCCATCAACGGAAATCAAGTAATTAAGCTTTTCTGCTTGACGCCATTTAGCAAGCTTCTCAATTTTATCAAGTGAGCTTTCCATAAATTTTTGACCGCCAAAGCCTGGTTCAACGCTCATAACCAAAAAATAATCCGCCTTTTTCAAATAAGGAATAAGCTCTTCTACTTTTGTATTTGGCTTAATAGCTATTCCCGCTAATTTATTATAGAAATGAATTTCATCTATAACCTCTAACGCATCATCATCACATTCCAAATGAAATGAAATCATATCACTTCCTGCGTTAACAAAATCCTTAATATATTTTTTAGGATTTCTAATCATTAGATGAGTATCAAATTTTTTAGTAGTTTTATCTCTAAAGCATTTAATTACATGCGCCCCAAAGGAAATATTAGGTACAAATTCACCATCCATTACATCCATATGATAATAATCTACGTCACTATCTATTACCTTAAGCTCCTCCCAAGCATTAGCAAAATCTGCTGATAAAATTGAAACTGCTACCTTCATCTTATTTACTCCTTAAGCATTTTTAAATAATTTTCATAGCGACTTTTTTTAATCAAGCCTTTTTTAACTGCCTCACAAACACTACATCCCTTAATATTTTCCTGATGCTTACAATCACTAAATTTACATGGATAATTTTTAAATTCTACAAATAAATCACTAAGGCTTTTATTCTTCAAATTAAATAAATCAAGCTTAGAAAAACCAGGACTATCACCTATAAAGCCCCCATAGGCCTTATAAAGGCTTGTTGCTCTTGTTGTGTGCTTTCCTCTATTTAATGCTTCACTTATATCATTTGTTTGAAGCTTAAAGCCTGGAAGAATAGCATTTATAAAGCTCGATTTACCAGCTCCCGTTTGTCCAGCTAATACACTTATTCTATCATAAAGTAGTTCTTCAATTGGTTTTAATGTTTCTGGTTTTTTTGAATTAATGAAAAATACCTTATATCCGATTTTCTTATAATATTCTAAACCCTCGCTTAGTTCCTTAAATTCTAAATCGCTAAGTAAATCAACCTTACTTACACAAATTATGGCCTCAATTTCCTCAAGACATATATTTGCTAGAAATAAATCCAATAAATAATATGAAAAATCCGGTCTCTTTGCCGAACAAAGAAGAATAATTTGATCAACATTTGCAATATCAGGACGAATCATTTCATTTTTTCTTTTATGAATATCCAAAATATATTTTTGTTCTAAATCAACGTCAACTATATCTCCAGCCTTTGGCGAAATCTTAACATAGCTAGTTTCTATTTTATTCTTATTTTTATTCTTATTAGGAACATTAAACTTCGAATCCTCATCAATTCGAACATTTCTAAGTCTTCCACTAGCCTTACAAACAATTATTTCATCATTTATCAATACTTGATAATTTCCACCAACGCCACTTAGTATTCTTCCCTGCATCATATCACCATATCAATAATACCACATTAAAATAAACTTTCAAGCAATTATTTAGCAATAATGAGGATAATTTCGCTTTCGTTATGCCTTGAAGCACTATTTCCAATAGCATTTGTCTTAATAACCATTCCACTTGGTAAAAATGATTCCTCGTATCTTAAAACAAAGTTTATGTTATAATCCTTTAAAATTTTTATTGCTTCAATATCAAATAAACCAATTAAATTTAAAGAATCATTTTTATAAGGAACTTTACTGACATATAAAATAATCTTATCCCTATAGGATTGTGTTCTAATCACAATATTTTCAGGATAAAATTCTGTTTCTACATATAATATTTCATAGCTTTTGGCATATTCTTCTAAAACACTTTTAGCTGCATCAATTTCATAAAATGCTAAATTTGGTAAAACCTCTTCATTTTCAATTTCATAATATAAATAAATTGTACTATTCTTCTTTACCCTACTATTTTCATAAGGAATAGTTTTAAATATTTTATTACTATTACCACACATATAAATTATTTCATAATTCAATTGATTTGATTTTATTTTTTTAATTCCCAAATCAAGTGGTTCATCAATAACATTGGGAACTAAAACCTCTTTAGTAATATGAAATGAATAATAAAAAAAATAGCAAAACATTGATAAAATAGCAATTAAAGCAAAAATGTAGATTGTAACAAATATTTTCTTCAAAAAAAATCACCCAAATTTATTTTGAGTGATTTTTAAATATTTAATACTATTTTATATGCTTACTTCTTAATTGACCACATGCGGCATCAATATCTCCGCCTTGCTCCTTACGAAGTGTTACATTCATTCCTCGTTTCTTTAAAATATCAAAGAAGGCTTTCATATTTTCTTTTTTACTTCTTTTATAAGGCTTTTCAATAACCTCATTATAAGGAATCAAATTAATGTAGACATTAAGTCCATTCAAAAGATTAGCAAGCTCATGAGCACATGAAGGTGTATCATTAATACCATCAAGTAGAATATATTCTATTGTAACTCTAGAGTTAGTTTTTTCAATATAAAAGCTAATAGCCTCAACTAATTCATTAATATCATAAGCTCTATTAATTGGCATTATTTCATTACGAATTTTATTATTTGGAGCATGAAGTGATATTGCAAGATTGACCTGCAAATCAAAATTAGCATATTCATATATTTTAGGAACAACCCCACACGTTGATACACTAATGTGACGAGCGCCAATTTCTAAGCCCTTGGGATCATTTACAATCTTTAAAAACTTAATAACATTATCATAATTATCAAATGGCTCGCCAATTCCCATTACAACAATATGAGATACCCTAATATTTTCTAAAACTGAAACGCTTAAAACCTGCAAAACCATTTCATAGGCTTCTAAATTTCTTATTTTTTTCTTCATTCCAGATGCACAAAAGGCACATCCCATATTACAGCCAACCTCGCTTGTAACACAAACACTATAGCCATAATTATGATTCATTAAAACCGTTTCAATTAAATTACCATCAGCAAGCTCAAAAAGGTATTTAATTGTTCCATCGCTTGACTCCTGACGAGTTTTTACATCTAATAATTTTAAATTAAAATCGGACTTTAAAATCTCTAAGAAGCTCTTTTTAATATTGGTCATTTCCTCAAAGCTTCTAACCTTTTGACGATATAGCCATTCAAATATTTGTGTTGACTTAAAAGGCTTTTCACCCTTAGAAACACAATACTCACCAATATCTTCCTTAGTTAATCCATAAATATTCATATATTTTCCTATCTTAAATGGGCCTTAAAATTGAAATCAAGACGATTTAGAATACTCTTAATAGTCTTATCAACATCAGAAGCCTCAAGTGTCTTAGTATGATCCTCAAAAACAAGCTTAATAGCTAATGATTTTTCATCTTCATTAACGTTTTCTCCAGTATATACGTCAAATATTTCAAGAGATGATAAATATTTTCTAGCAGTTTGTTTAATTACATCACAAATAGCCTTAGCTTCAATATTCTTCTTACAAACAATTGCTAAATCACGTTCAATTGAAGGATATTTATTAAGTGCTTCATATTCAAATAAAATATTAGCATTTAAAACATCCTCTAAGCAAATTTCACAAACATATGTATCATTTAAATCATGAGCATGTGTATATTTAGGATGTAGTGCTGTAATAAAACCAATTTGTTTGCCATTTAAATTAACGCTTGCACATCTACCAGGATGGAAATTAGGATTTAAATTTGTTGCCTTTTCAATAGTTGGCTCTAATCCTAAATGAGCAAATAAATCCAAAACGATACCCTTTAGAGTATAAAAATCACACATATGCTTTGACATACTCCAAGGCATTCCCTCAAATAAGCCACTAATTCCAATAGCAAGCATTAAATCCTGACCACATTCATAATAACGGTTACCAATCTCAAATAGCATTGTGTTTGGCATTTTACGAGCCTTATTATAGCCTATTGCTTCAACAACACCATTTAAAACACTTTGACGCATAACCGCTCTATCTTCAGTCATTGGCATTAATACAGCAATTGGTTTTCTTTCTTCTGTTGTAAAATCATTTAAATTCTTCTTATTAATTAAAGAATATGTTACAGCTTCATTCAAGCCATAATCACATAAGAAATGACGGATTGCTCTTATTCTTGACTGACGAATTGTTAAGCCTCCAAGGCTAGATGTTTTAGCTATGGTAGTAGGAATATTATCATATCCATACATTCTCGCAACATCCTCACAAATATCTTGAACAGATGGTTCTAAATCCATTCTTCTTGCTGGAAGAATTATATGATAATTATTATCATTAACAGTATAGCTATAAGCTAAATCATCAAATATTTGATTAACCTCACCTACGCTTAGCTTTGTACCTAAAATTGAATTAATCTTCATTAAGGAAACATCTACACTCTTTTCCTCATAAGGATTAACAACAACACTATTAATCTCACCGCATACCTTAGCATCACATAGCATAACCATTAATTCAGTTGCTCTATTTAAAGCCTTTATTACACGATCCTCATCAATTTTTCTTTCAAATCTTGTTGATGATTCACTCTTTAAGCCAAGTCTTGATGATGTTTTACGAATCGTAAGAGGATCAAATGATGCAGCTTCTAATAAAACACTGGTTGTTTGATTAGTAACCTCAGTAGATAAGCCACCCATAACTCCACCAAGACACAAGGCCTTAGAATCGTCAGCAATTACAATATCATTACTTGTTAAATCTCTTTCAATATTATCTAAAGTAACTAGCTTTTCATTTTCATAAGCATTTCTAACAACAATCTTCTTGCCAAGCTTTTCTGCATCAAAGGAATGAAGTGGTTGACCAAGCTCAAGTAAAACATAATTTGTGATATCTACTACATTATTAATAGGTCTAATACCACAGCAAACTAGCTTAGATTTCATCCAAAGTGGTGATTCCTTTATAACTACATTAGTTAATAATCTTGTGTTATATTGATTACAAAGATTAGTCTTTACATCAATTTTAACGTCATTAATGCCACTATAAGAAATTTCTTTAGGTTTAACCTCATTATATTTTTGATGAAGGGCAGCAGCAAGATCATAGCACACACCCTCTATTGATAATAAATCACTTCTATTTGCAGTAACATTTAAATCAATACAATAATCATCTAGTCCTAAATACTTTAAAGGATCTGCGCCAACAGGTGCATTTTCATCCAATAAATAGATACCATTTTTAAATTGCTCTGGTACATATTTTTCTTCTATGCCAAGCTCTTGTAAAGAGCATAGCATACCATTTGATTCGACACCACGAATTTTTGATGGTTTAATTTTAAAATCACCAGGTAAAACTGCACCAGGTAGAGCAACAATAGCCTTTACACCTGTAGTTACATTAGGAGCACCGCAAACAATTTGTGATACAACACCAGGCTTTATTTCAACCTGACAAACATGTAAATGGTCACTATCAGGATGCATAACACAATCTAAAACCTTACCAATTGTAAGATTAGTAGCCTCAACAAGCTTTGTATATGTTTCAATTTCACATACATGGGCATTTATAACCTTAGATAAGTCATCATCAGTCAAGGAATTAATATCTAGGCTCTCCTTAAGCCAATTCTTAGAAACCTTCATTATTTTACCTCCTTAAATTGACGTAAGAAACGAATATCACTTGTATAGAAGTTTCTTATATCATCAATGTGATATTTAAGCATTGTAATTCTTTCAACACCAATACCAAAGGCATAGCCTTGAATTTCATCTGGATTATAGCCACACATTCTAAGAACATTATTATTAACCATACCTGCTCCTAAAACCTCAATCCAACCTGAATTTTTACACATAGGACAGCCTTTGCCACCACATTTAAAACAGCTTACATCAACCTCAACACTTGGTTCCGTAAATGGGAAGAAGGAAGGACGAAGACGAATTTTTTGTTCTTCACCAAACATCATTTTTGCCATTTCTAAAAGTGCACCTTTTAAGTCACCAAGAGTAATATCACTACCAAGAACTAAGCCCTCACATTGCATAAATTGGTGAGAATGGGTTGCATCATCAGCATCTCTACGATAAACTTTACCAGGACAAATAATCTTAATAGGCTTACCATTTTCCTTTAGCATTGTTCTTACCTGAACAGGTGATGTTTGACTTCTAAGTAGATTTTCAACATCTATATAGAAGGTATCCTGCATATCGCGGGCAGGATGTCCCTTAGGTAAATTAAGCTTTTCAAAGCAATACTCATCGGTTTCAACCTCTGGGCCTTCAGCAACATTATATCCAAGACCAATATAAAGATTCTCTAAATCCTCAATTGTTTTCATTAATGGATGAATACTACCAACATTTCTCTTAAATGAAGGCAGGGTAACATCAATTGATTCATTTTGAAGCTTTTTATTAATAATTGCTTCTTCAATTTCCTTTGCTTTATTTGTAAATATTTCTTCAATTTTAACCTTTGCTGTATTAGACATCATACCAATTTGCTTACGCTCTTCAATACTTAAGTCCTTCATATTTTTCATTACCTCAGCAATAATTCCTTTTTTACCTAGGAAATTTGCTTTCTCTTGGTTTAAGGCAGCAATAGTATCAATATTTTTAACAACCTCTTCTGCTTTTATGACTGCTTCGTTTAATGATTCTTCAATATTCATTTTATTTCCTCCTTATCAAATAAAAAAAATCCTTAGAAATAAATCTAAGGACGTAATTTACGCGGTACCACCTTAGTTCAGAACAATAATTATCCTGCACCTTACAAATCCTTAACGCGGAATAAACGTGTGTGATTAGCACCTCTAAAAAAGCGAAATTTCATTTATATAGTCTAAAATCTTTCACCAACCGATTTTTCTCTAAAAAACTGATTATAAACTACTACTCTTTCTTCCGATTTCTTTAATTATAACAAAAATTTTAGAAAAAGTCTATATTATTCTTTATCTTTGTTCTTTTTCTTCTTTTTAAATATTCCACCAAGTACAATTAAAATAACATAAATACCTAAGGCTGAATAATATAGGAAATATTTAGCCTTCTCACCAAAAATATTAGCAAGCATAGGAATAGCTATATCATCCATTAATGCTAAATTATATTTAGTAACAATATTAACATTATTACAAAATCCCTCAATAGCTGGAAGCTTGGTTGCTAAAAAATTCATTAAATTACCAAAGCCAGCAATTAAAATAGTTAATAAAATTGCTATTAAAAGTGAATACAATATTCCATATTTTCTTCTTTTTATAATTCCAATAAAAGCGGGAAAAATAAATACAACAAGTGTAATTATATTTAAAGCCATAATCTCACCACCAATACATAATATTTTATAGCAAGTTCTCTAAACTTTCAATCTTTAATTTATTTTTTTTACACTTGATAAATATATTTCGAACTATTTTGCCAAATTATTCCTATCTTTTTTTGTTTATTTATGTTAAAATAAGATTAATGCATTATGGAGGTTTAACTCATGGATTTATTAAATCATGGATTTAATTTAATATTAATATATTTAATTGCTGGACTCGCTGGCAATATTTACGAAACATGCTTATATTTAAAAAGGCGAGGGCACTTTGTTATTTCAAGTGGTTCAATAACTACACCATTTAATTTTGTATATGGCTTTGGCGCTGTTGTAATTTGCTTTACAATGACTTGGCTATATAAGTATCCTATTTTAGTATTCCTTGCTGGAATGATTCTTGGTGGTGCTGTAGAATATCTCCTTTCCTTTATTCTTGAAAAGATGCTTCATATGAAATCATGGGATTACTCTTATTTAAAATTTAATATAAATGGTAGAACAGCATTAAGACCTATGATAATTTGGGGTTTTATGTGCATTGGTTTATTCTACCTAATATTTTATCCTTTAGTTAGATATGTTATTAATCCTCATATTCTAAATAATGCTACTGCTACTTTTGCTTATCATTTAATTCTAATAATTATAATATCTATTTGCATCCTAGATTTAATAGTTGTCGTTTTAGCATTATATCGCTATAAGGCACGTCAAGATGGCAAAACAAAATGTAGTCTATACACAAGAATAATGGATAAGCTGTTCTCTGATAAATTCATTCTTCATCATTTTGAAAATCTAAAATTAAATGATAAGAAACCAACTACTACAAATGAAAAAGAGGCCTAAGCCTCCTTTTTTATTGCCTAAAATTATAAATCAAATCTTCAATATTTTTATCTTCATCAATTAAAACATAATTGTGATTTACTATTTCTTCCTTCCAAATACCCTTTTCAACATCAGTCCAAGCTTTAGATCTACAAATCTTAAACTCAAGCTTTGTTCCAAGAGGATAATCACAGGATGCAGTAAAGCTACCATCTGCATTCTTCTTCATTAAAATAGCCTTATCTAAATTCCAATTATCATAGCTTGTAATTATATAAAGATTATCAGCTTCATTTGTTGCTTCATATAAAAGCTTAGCAGTAAAATTTACATGGCATATCTTTGGTACTTCTTCAACAATAACAGTTTTACCATCAATCTTTTTACGAACATATTTTTTAATAAAGCCTTGTAATACCAATTCCTCAAAGCTTCTACTATAAAAGACATCATTATAATCAATATCTAAAGCTTCAACAATTGTAGTTGCTCCAACATTTTTAAACATAAGCTCCAAAAGCTCACAAGCGTCCTTAATACTCTTTTTGCTCTTAAGCTTTAGCATCATCTTATAGTTTTCATAACTTTTCTTATCAGAAACATCCTCAAATTTATATTTTGAACCAATAAAGTCCTTTGGCTCTAGATTTAAATATAATGACAAATTTTTTCTAGCAATTTTCATTACACCGATTTTATTTCTTTTATAATTAATTGTTTCATAATTAAAGCTTAATCTAGTTCTAACATCCTTATGAGTAGAACATAAATCCTTTATAATTTGATAAACACTTATAGTATCATTTCCCGCAAGAACCATTTTTGCTGTAAATGATTTTTTATAGGTAATTTTCTCCATATAAATACATCTCCTTTATATCTATTACCAAAATTATACATTTTTTAGCATTAAATGTCTATATTTGTAAACCGCTTTACATTTAAATTTATTAAATAATTTTATTTCTATAACTGAAAAAGAGAATTATCAACAAAATAATTCTCATACTCAATTAATAGGTTTTATATTTTTTTTGCTTAAGATTACCTGTTCTTTCATATTGATCTTCACGCATCATTTCAATATCAGCCTTTGGTATCACACGCATTTTATTATTTTGAACAATTTTCTTACTTTTTTCTAATGATTCCTTAAAGTTAGAATCATCTTCATTAATTGTTAATAAGGCAATGCTTTCAATATTAAATGTTCTTGGAAACATATCAAAACCTTCAACACTTTCTAGCTTATAACCTATATCACTAAATTCATATAAGTCACGCTTTAAGGTTTTAGGCTCGCAAGAAACATACACTACTCTTCTAGGCTTTAGATAAGAAATTGCTTGAATGAACTGCTCCGTACTTCCACTTCTTGGCGGATCCATAATTAATACATCAATTTTTTCTTTATTTTTAGCCAGCATTTGGACAAAATGAGTAGCATCATCATTTATAAATTCGATATTTTTTATTTTATTAATCTTAGCATTTACAATGGCGTCCTTATATGCATCCTTATTTAATTCAACACCATAAACAGTTTTAGCGTTTTTAGATGCAAAGATACCAATAGTTCCAACACCACAATAGGTATCTAATACAATATCATTATTATTAATATTTGCTAATTCAATTGCTCTATCATATAATTTTTTCATACCTAAGGTATTAATTTGATAAAAGCTTCTTGCAGATATTTTGAAGGTATATGGACCAATTTTATCATTAATAAAGCCAGGACCATATAAGACCTTCTCTTTATCACCTAAAACAATAGACGTATCTCTAGCGTTAAAATTTTGAATAATTGTTGTTATAGGTAAATTTTGCTTTAGCAAGTCCTTAATAACATTATTTCTTCCAGGGAACATTTCACCATTAGTAACAATTACTAACATAAGCTCCTTAGTATTAAAGCCATATCTGACTAAAACATGACGAATTATACCTGTTTTAGTTCTTTCATCATAAGGCATAATTTTATTTTTAGTAAAAACCAAATTTAAAGCTTCTATAACCTTATTTGCAGCAGTTGCGTGCAGCTTACAATCCAAAACAGGAATAATATTGTGAGTATTCTCCTCATAAAAGCCACAGCTAACCTTTCTAGCCTTAGAAAGCTTATAAACCATTTGACATTTATTACGATAATTTAAATATTCATACATTCCCACAATTGGTCTTGTTTTAATTCCACTAAAGCTTTTAAATAATTCATCAAAATATTGTTGTTTTTTCTTTAATTCCTCTTCGTAGGATATGTTTAAATATTGACAACCACCACAGCTCATATAAGCGCTACAATTAGTTTTTTGCCTTCTTGGTGATGACGTAATTATTTTTTCAAGGATTGGTCTTCCATAAGAATTAATTGTAAATGAAGCCTCTTCATCCTTTAAAAGATTATTAATTTCATATTTTTTTTCTTTATATAGAATAATTCCTTTACCATCTAAGGTTTCATCAATACATTTTAATTTTATAGCCATATAATCACTCCTAAACAATCTTTGTAGTCCAAGCCTCAGCGTCTAAAACAATAGTAGCTAAATTTTCATAAAAATCACGTTCATGACTAACTAAAATAATAGTTCCCTTATACGCCTTTAAGGCTTCAAGTAATGATTCCTTGGCTAAAGGGTCTAAATGATTTGTAGGCTCGTCTAAAATTAATGCATTAGTCTCTGTAAGCATTAGCTTGCATAGTCTAACCTTTGCTGCCTCTCCTCCTGATAAAACCATCATTAATGATTCAATTTTATCCTTTGTAAGGCCACAAGAGGCTAAGGCACCACGTACCTCAGCATTAGTCATTGCAGGATACATATTCCAAACCTCATCTAGAGCTGTATTTTTTCCTGCATCTTCCTCCTGAGCAAAATAGCCATAATGTAAATTATAATCCAGCTTAACACTACCACTAAGAGGTGGAATTATTCCAAGCAAGGTCTTTAATAATGTTGTCTTACCAATACCATTAACTCCTCTTATTGCCACCTTACTGCCACGTTCAATTGTTAAGCTTAATGGCTTACATAAAGGTTCGTTATAACCAATTACCAAATTTTCACATACAACAACATTTTTTCCAGATGCACAACATTCATTAAAATGAAAATTAGGCTTGATCTGTTCTTTAGCTTTTTCAATAATTTCCATCTTATCAAGCTTACGTTGTCTACTTTTAGCCAAATTCGTTGTCGCAACCCTTGCTTTATTTTTAGCTATAAATGTTTCCATTCTTTCAATTTCTTTTTGTTGCTTTTCATAGGCTATATTTTGTTGACGTTTTTTTAATTCATACATTTGCATAAAACCATCATAATTGCCTGTATATCTAGTTAATGTACCATCTTCCATATGATAAATTACATTTGCTACTTGATTTAAAAAGGGAATATCATGGCTTACAACAATAAAGGCATTTTCATAATCCATTAAATATCTAGTTAACCAATCAATTTGGTTTTCATCAAGAAAGTTAGTTGGTTCATCTAGAATTAAAATTGTAGGTGAAGACAATAAAAGCTTAGTTAACAAAACCTTGCTTCTCTGACCACCAGATAAGCTCTTAGTATCCCTATCAAAGCCAATCTCACCAAGGCCAAGACCTCTAGCTACTTCTTCAATCTTCGCATCAAGTGTATAAAATCCACTATGCTCTAAATATGATTGAATTTCACCAATATCTTCAAGCATTTTATTCATTTCATCTTCATTTGCAGTAGCCATTTTATCATACATTTTATACATTTCAGATTCAAGCTCAAACATATCCTTAAAGGCATCTCTTAATACCTCTTTAATAGTTTTACCTTGATCCAAGGTTGTATATTGATCTAAATAGCCAAATGTTACTCTTTTAGTCCATTCAATTTTACCCTCATCAGGAGAAAGACTACCTGTTATCATCTTAACAAATGTTGATTTTCCTTCACCATTTGCGCCAACTAAAGCTATATGCTCACCCTTATTTAGAGTAAAAGAAACATTATCCATAATAGTTCGGCTACCAAAGCTAAAGCTGGCACCGCTAACCTTTAAAACACTCATAAAATCACCAACGTATATTGTACTAAAAAAAATTATATTTTGCTATACCTAATTAGAATTTATTTCTTAAAATAGTAGGATAAAATCCTTTTTCTAGTAATAATTCCAATAAAAACACCTCTATCATCAACCACAGGCACAAAGTTAGAGTTTAGTAGCTTTTCAATTACATCTCTTAATGAGGCATTACAATCAACAGCTAACACTTCTCTATTTGGGGTGATATCTTTAATATATGAATCCTCAGCCTCTTTAAAATTCAAAAAATATTTTTTCTTAATTGTCCAAAGTAAATCTCCTTCAGTAAGAGTATTCACATATTTACCATCATTATCTAAAACGGGAATTGCTGTATATCTATGATATTCCATTTTTTCAAGCGCCTGTCTTATTGTTGAATTATTATTTAAATATTCACATTCCGCCTTTGGTATTAAAAACATTAAAATACTTTCCATTTTTCCTCCTTTAAAAATAAAAATAAGAGTCATACAAAGCATTTGTATGGCTCTCCTTATAGGCAAATACATTATACCATTTTTTCAAAACAATTTCAATAAAAAAAGTAGCCTACAAGCTGTAGACTACAATTTTTAATTACATAGATTCATGAATTGTACGAGAAATTACATCGTCTTGTTGTTCCTTAGTTAGCTTTATAAAGTTAACAGCATAACCAGAAACACGAATTGTTAATTGAGGATACTTTTCAGGATGAGCTTGAGCATCTAATAATGTTTCACGATTAAATACGTTAACATTTAGATGGTAACCGCCATCATCAACATAAGTATCTAGCATTTGTACTAAATTATTTACTCTTTGTGACATAATAAATTTCCTCCTATTTTAAATATATTAGTCAATTAATTAGTCTTCATCTTTTCCTAAAGACTGAGGGGTAATTGAGAATGTATTAGAAATACCATCTCTTGAATATTCATAAGGTAATTTTGCAACTGATTCTAGTGAAGCAAGAGCACCATGAGAATCACGACCATGCATTGGGTTTGCACCTGGAGCAAGTGGTTGACCAGCCTTACGACCATCTGGAGTATTACCAGTTCTCTTACCATATACTACGTTTGAAGTAATAGTTAAGATTGACATTGTAGGAACTGAATTACGATAAGTATAATGCTTACGAATCTTATTCATAAATGTCTTAACTAGCCATACAGCGATTTCATCAACACGCTCATCATTATTACCATACTTAGGGAAATCTCCCTCTGTCTTGAAGTCAACAATTAAGCCATCAGCATCACGAATAGGTGTAACCTTAGCATATTTAATAGCTGAAAGTGAATCTACTGCACAAGATAGTCCAGCAACACCTGTTGCGAAATAACGTCCAACATGAGTATCATGTAAAGACATTTCTAATGCCTCATATGAATACTTATCATGCATATAATGAATTAGATTTAATGTATTAACATAAATATCAGCTAACCACTCCATCATAATTTCATATTTATGCTTAACCTCTTCATAATTTAAAGGCTCATTTGATAGGATTGGAGCATATTCAGGTCCAACTTGCATTGGCTTACCTGTAACCTTATCCTTCATTAACTCATCCTTACCACCATTCATAGCGTATAATAAACACTTAGCTAGGTTAGCACGAGCACCGAAGAATTGCATTTCCTTACCAACTCTCATTGATGAAACGCAGCAAGCGATACAGTAATCATCACCCATTTCTGGACGCATTAATTCATCTGACTCATATTGAATAGATGAAGTAGCGATTGATAATCCTGCACAATATTGCTTGAATCCCATAGGTAGACGCTTACTCCATAAAACTGTTAGGTTTGGTTCTGGAGCTGGTCCAAGGTTTTCTAGTGTATGTAATACACGGAATGAGTTCTTAGTAACTAATGTACGACCATCAGTTCCCATTCCACCGATTGATTCAGTAACCCAAGTTGGGTCTCCTGAGAATAATTCATTGTATGACTGAATACGAGCAAATCTAACCATACGAAGCTTCATAATGAAGTGATCCATTAATTCCTGAGCTTCAGATTCAGTTAAAGTTCCTCTAGCGAAGTCACGCTCAATATAAATATCTAAGAATGTAGAGTTACGTCCAATTGACATAGCTGCACCGTTTTGATCCTTAACGGCAGCAAGATAACCAAAATATAATGCTTGAATTGCTTCTTGAGCATTCTCAGCTGGTCTTGAAATATCGCAGCCATATGAAGCAGCCATTTCAGTTAAAGCCTTTAATGCCTTAATTTGATCAGCAACTTCTTCTCTATCACGTACACGATCAGGAGTCATTTCACCACAAATTAATGACTTGTCTAGCTCCTTATGCTTAATTAAATATGCTGTACCATAAAGTGCAACTCTTCTGTAATCGCCAACGATACGTCCACGACCATATGTATCAGGTAGACCTGTTAAAATGTGTGCTGAACGACAAGCTCTCATTTCTGGAGTATAAGTATCAAATACACCATCATTGTGAGTCTTTCTATATTTTCTGAAGAATTCAGACCATTGTGGATTAATCTTATATCCATACATTTCTGCAGCTTGCTCAGCCATCTTAATTCCACCAAATGGCATAAAAGCTCTCTTAAGTGGTTTATCAGTTTGAAGACCAACAATCTTTTCTAAATCCTTGTCAATATAGCCAGGCTTGTGAGAATTTACTAAAGATACGATATCAGTATCGCATTCTAGTACACCATTATGCTCACGCTCTTGCTTCATTAAATCAAGAACTTCATTCCATAGTTTCTTAGTTGCTTCTGTTGCAGGTGCTAAGAAGCTTGAATCTCCTTCATAAGGAGTATAGTTTCTTTGGATGAAATCACGAACATTTACTTCGTCATTAGACCATTTGCCAGGTACGAAACCTTCCCAACCTTTGTACATAAATGTAATAACCTCTTTCTGTTTGTTAAATTAATTTGGTAAAATTCAATTACCTCAAATATTATACCTCAAGATAAACTCTATTTCAACACTTTTTTTATCTTGAGTTAAGAATAATTCTTAATTAGACTATAATTTATAATTTTTTTTGATTTCTTCTATTTTAGCATCAAGCCAAAGCTCTAAAATTTCTTCTGGTTGATAGCCCTTGCATTTAGCACAAACAATATCATTGTACATAACTAAAATAGTAGGGACAGATTCAACACCAAATGTATGAATCAAATCAAGAGTTTCCTCTGATGCTTCAATATGATGAAGTACGCAATCATTTCTATTTGCTGTAAGATCATTTAAAATAGGCATAAGTGATAAACAATTAGCACAAGATTCACCAGAAACCTCAATTACCGTAATACCCTTTAAATATTCTTTATAATTCTTATCGTTTAGCTGCATATTTTTTTACCTCCAATATCTCTTTAGCTCTTAAAACCTCATCTTTAGTAGGAGGATTTACTCCTTCTAATCTATATGGTATACCAAGATTCTTATATTTTACAACACCCATAGTATGATATGGCAAAACCTCTACCTTATCAACCATTGTAAATTTATTCAAGTAATCATGAAGTCTAGTAAGCTCGCCTTCATCAGTTGTAATACCAGGAACAAGAACATGACGTATCCACATATGCTTACCATGAGCCTCTAAGAATTCAGCAAAGGCAAGAGTATGCTTATTACTTTTTCCAGTAAGCTTAATATGCATATCATCATCAATATGTTTAATATCTAATAGGAATAAATCACAAACCTCAATAAGCTTTAAATGCTTTTCTACTGATTCCTTATCATCAGGATCAAACATAAATCCAGACGTATCACAGCAGGTATGAATTCCTTTTTTCTTTAGCATTGTAAATAATTCAATGACAAAATCAATTTGCACTAACGGCTCACCACCAGTAACTGTAACGCCACCACCATTTGCAAAATAATTTTTATATTTTAAAATCATATCACAAACTTCACTTGCTTCATGCAATTCAGCACCATCACTAGTCCATGTATCAGGATTATGACAATACATACAGCGAAGCGGACATCCCTTTAAAAACACTACAAAACGAATACCAGGTCCATCAACAGTACCAAAAGATTCAAATGAATGTATTTTACCAATCATATATAACAGCTCCTTTTAACTTCCAATATAAAATTATACCATATTTAGTATTTATCAGCAATGGAAATTAATGCAAAAAAATGGGACTATTAAAAGTCCCAAATTTTACTAAGCAAATGTTACAATAATCTTTCCAATATAACCATTACCAGTTACATTTGATTTAATAGTAACAACTCCAGCTTCACTTATTACATAATCAAATGATTGTTCATATGAACTTGCAGTACCACTAATTGCAGTACCACCATTAACACTAACATCAGCACATTCTTTTGCTTGATAATACATAATAGTTACAGTACATGGTCCAGCAACCTCAAATGTTGCAGTTGCATCATTGTTAAACTGAATCCAATCGCCATTATCGCCTGCACCTGTAACAGTTAATTTATTGAACGTGAAATTAGTATTGTCGAATACAAAATAATTATCACTTGCATTAGCTGTATCATCTTTAAATGACCAAGTTGTATTTGCAGAAATAGCATTAGATACTGTCGCAACATACTTCACATTAAATTTTGCTTCTTTACCAGCAAATCTTACTACAACCTCATATGTACCCTCAGCATCCTTTACAACGTTTGTAGTATCAATTTCATAATCTACACTTGGAATTGTTCTTATAGAACCATCTGAATAAGTAGCTTTAACTACCATTTTAGAAAAATCAATATCAGTGCCAAGCTCTAAGTCATCTGTAGGAGCGCCACTTAAAGTAATACTTTCACAAGTTGCAGTCTCTGGTGCAGCTTGAGTTGTAGAAACAATAATCTTAAATAGGTACATTGTTCCTGTTGCTTCTAATGTTACAGTTGTATCAGTCGCATAATATTGAGCAAAATCATCATATGCTGGTTCAACACCATTTAATGAATAACTGTGATATCCAGGATATGTTTTAACTGTGACTGTTGTACCAGCTTTAACATCAAAGATAATTTTTCCACCAGCATTAAGTTGTGTATCGCTTCCTCTTGAAGTAACCTTACCAGCAGTTCCATCAATTGTTAAATCACCAAGTGTTGTTGTTGTTCCATTACAATTTTCTGTATATTTATATGTTGTACCTGTTGTGCTTTCACTTCCATCAAACATATAATAAACATTTGTATCTAAGGTAATACCGCCAATTGTTGGATCCCAAGATGTAGTATAATTAACTGCACCATTGTAGCCAGCACCAAAGATAACACTTAAATCATTATACTTTGCAGCAATTTCAACATCTGTTATTACAGTTCCACCAGCAACACTTTCTGTAATAGCACCAGCTCCAGTATTATTGTATTCAGTAAATTTAACTGTTTCCTCTAATACAGAACAACTCATTGTTACATAACGAGCGCCCTTTACATTTCCTGAGTCATTACCAACAGTTGAAACATGAGCACCAATTCTTGAATTCATTACCATAACTGCAGCATAATTACCCCAGTTACGACCAATTGCAGTATTATGATTTGCAGTTGTAAATTCATCAGCTGTAAAATCACAATCATCAAATACTGCACCATATTTTACATAATCTGAGCTTCCTTTATTGCAACCCTTAAATGCTGTAATATAACCACCATCTGTGTTATATTCACTAGGATTTCCATCAGCATCAAAAGCTTTTACCTTTCCAGAATCAATTGAATGAATTTCACATTTGTTAAAATAAGTAGTATTATTAGTACCAAAGATAAAGTCAGTTAAGCCTTCAATATAAGTATTTGTGATATATTGACGACCAGTAAAGAATTCAACAGTATCTTGATATCCTAATAACTTACAATTATCCATTTTAAATTGATCTGATTGAACAAGCAATGCAAGAGCACGATGTTCAGCATAATTGTAACCAAATGCATCATCGAACACATGATAATTATTCCAATAATTTGAAATAGTTAAATTTTTAATTGTACAACCAATTGCACTATCGCGAACTGCTAAAGTTTGAGTTGAATCTGTTACTTGTTCAAAGCCTGACTCATCCTCTATTCCATATAATGAATTCCATTCAATCTTTGTTGTTTCCTTATCTTCACCTACAATTGTTAAATAAGGAACTGTAATTTCAACCTTCTCATTATAAGTGCCAGCAGCAATATAAAGAAGTTTTTCCTTTGTTTTATAACTTTCATCAAGTTTACTTAAATAATCCAAAGCTTGTTGAATTGATGTAAATGTATTATATCCTGCTTCAACAGCACCAATAACTCCAGTGTAGTTAGGGTTAACCTTAACTTGAACAATTTCATTTACAACACTAGGTGTAGCATCAACTACATAAACTTTATAGTTAGCAACTTTATTAGTACCATTAAGTGTTACTGTTACATGGATTTGATATTCTCCAGCAACTGTATTATCGAATTCAGTTGAATTAATTTCATAATCAGTAGATGTTAATCTAAACTCTTTTGTCTTTGTTCCATCGCTACATTTAACAATAACATTCAAATAATTGCTATTAAACGCTTCATTCAAATCAAATACTCTTTGAACTGTTTGGTTATAATATACACCATTTCCAGCTGCAGAATTTTGAGCTAATTTTTCAGTCGCGTTAAAGCCTAAAGTCTTAATTTCAACAATTTCATAAACAATTACATCTATTGTTTGAGTTTCATAATCCTTATATTTTACACTAATTTGGTATTTACCAGGTGTGTTCATCAAAACGGCACTTGAATCAATTACTAAATCACTTGAATCAAGAGCAATTGACTCGGTTCTACCATTACCAAATACAGCATCAACTCTCATCTTTGATAAATCTAGTTGTTGACCCTCAATAAATTCAGTTGTTCCAGCATCTGTAATTTTAAATCCAGTCTCACTAGCAACCTCACAAATAGTTGTAAGCTTAGCTGCATAAATATCAACAGTCCCAGTATCACGATTTATACTATAAATCTTAACAATTGGACTACCAGCAGGATAATCCCATTGTGCATCTCCAGCAGGAATAACAATATCTGTAACACTTCCATCTGGATTAGTAATTTTAATTGTTCTAGTTTGAACGCCTGAAGAACCATTTTGAACATAAAATTCCAAAACACCTTCTCCTTGTGATTCTACACTTAATAAATTTGAAGCACTACCAACTTTAATAGATTTATTAAATACAATTTGATCAGCAGCATCATCAGGATTAGTCCATGTTTTTGTACGATTTCTTACAGTTGTACCTTTAGAGATTATAAATGTTCCATCTGAATAATCATCAGCGTAGGTTTTAGCCTCTAATGAATCCACACTCAAATTCTTAGTAACAACCTCATATCCACTTGGCGCAGTTGTTGGAGCAGCTAAGGCTTCTTTTGTCCATTTTGCATACAAAATAGCATCGGCAGAAAGCTTTGTTCCCGCAACCGCTTCATTTTCAAAACTATCGTCTAAATACCAACCACCAAAAACATATTTTCCACCATATGGATATGCAACATCTGACATTTGTGGTAATTCGATTGTTTTCGATTTATAAGCAGTAGGAGCCTCGCCATATTTAGAAACGAATGATAAATTAAATTCTTTTTCTTCTTCACTACTTGAAGTAGAACTACTAGAACTACTTGGTTGTGGAGCAGTTGTGCTTGAGCTTGAACTGCTAGAGCTACTTGGCTTTGGTGCAGTTGTGCTTGAGCTTGAACTACTAGAACTGCTTGGTTGTGGAACCACAGTTGTTCCCGAACTTGCTGGTGCTTGGGATTCTACAGGATCTTTTTTACATCCTGTAAGTGACATTGTACTAGCAATACCAACACCCAAAAGCACTGCTGTACTAAGAACTCTAAGTCCTTTCTTCTTCATCTTTTCTTTTTCTCCTTTTCATTTCGAAGTGCAAACTTCATAAACATATTACAATTATAACAACGTTTTCATTTCTTTGCAAGTGCTTTCAAAAAATATCACATAAATATCACACAAGGCATATTTTTTTACTTTTTTAATAAAAAAAAGAGTAATTAGCGTTTTCTAATCACTCTCATCTTGGCACTGTGAGCACGATTATTTTCTGTTAATTCCTCTTCACTTGGTAAAATAGGCTTTTTAGTAACAAGTTCAAAAGGTGCATCCTCAGTAATAACAATTGGTAATCCATCAGGAATATCAAGAGTTGAGGCTTCCTTGAAGATTGTTTTACAAATTCTATCCTCTAAGGAATGAAATGTTATAACAACAGCTCTACCATTACTATTTAGCATTTCAAGGGCATCCTTAATAGATACCTCAAACACTCTTAATTCATCATTAACTGCAATTCTTAAAGCTTGAAAGGTTTGTTTTGCTGGATGTCCCTTTTGTCTTAAAACTTTAGCAGGAAGACTCTTTTTGATAACATCAACAAGTTCAAAGGTTGTTTCAATTGGCTTAATTGCTCTTTCTTTTTCTATTCCTCTTGCTATTTGCTTAGCAAAAGATTCTTCACCATAGCGATATAAAATCTTAACAATTTCTTCATAGGGATATTCATTAACTATTGTTCTTGCATTTAATTCCTGATTTTGGTTCATTCGCATATCAAGGGGAGCATCATATTTATAAGAAAAACCCCTTTCAGGTATATCAAATTGAAATGATGAAACACCTAAATCATAAATAATTCCATCTATTTTTTCGACGCCTAATCTATTTAATTCACTTTTCAAATTGACAAAGTTACTATGAACAAAAGTATAGTTACCACCTATAGCATCTAATCTTGGCTTAGTTTTAGAAAATGCGAATTCATCCTGGTCAAAGCAATATAAATGACCAGTAGTAAGCTTACCTAAAATCAGAGAGCTATGACCACCACCACCAGTAGTTGCATCTACATAAATTCCATCACTTTTAATATCTAATAAATTTTCAACTGCTTCCTCTAATAGGACACTCTTATGGATTAGCATATTCCACCTCTTTATCTATATATAGAAAATAGACGCCCAAAGCGTCTATTTCTATGAGTTATTCTTACTTAGTTTCTTCTTTCTTTAAAGAAACAACTTGCTTTCCTTTATAATATCCACAATTTCCACAAACACGGTGAGCTAATGTTAATTCACCACAGTTAGGACATGTGATCATTCCAGGAACATTCAAAGCTTGATGAGAACGTCTCATTCCCTTCTTCATCTTAGAGACTCTACGAAAAGGTACTGCCATTTGTTACACCTCCTACAATAAATCCTTTAAGTTGGCAAAAGCTGGATTCACATATTCTTCTTCATCTGAAATTTCATCTTCAAATTCTTCATCATCGATTTTCATTGGCTTATTTAGAAGTATATTCATTATTACTGCTTCCTTTGTATCAAGCGTTTGTCCTTCGATTATAAAAGAATCATCATTATATTCATACTTAGAAAATATTTCACTAGATTCTACCTTAAAATGCTTAAGATAACCCTTAAGACTAACAGGTCCTTCTAAAACCAAATCTATTTCAATCTCCATATGCACTAAATATGTATCATTATCAATTCTTGAAAATTCATAATTAACACTTGCAGGTGAAGATGATAATATATCCTCAAGGCCATTTAAATCAGCTGATAAATCCAATTCTTCTGATACCTTATAAGGAAATTTTAGTTTTAATAATTGGCCAAGTGTTAGCTTCATAAAAATCACCTCAGCTCTACAATTATACTATTTTTTCAATATCAAGTCAAGAAAAATTTTAATGATTACAGCACCAGCTACAATTATTGCATCTTTTATTGCTGCTTTCACCAAAATATCCTAATAATTTGTGACGAAGACAACCCCTGCTGAGACAAAAGCTAACAACACTATTAAGCTTTTCCTTTCTGTTTTCCTTTTCCCTTAAAAATGTCTGCCTATCAATGCTATTTTCTTTAAAGCCATAAATAAAGTGAAGTCCAATTTTCACATCCTCTAATGTCCATAAAACTATTCCCTCCCCGTATTTATTATCTCTTGAGCATCTACCAATCATTTGTGATAAATCCTCAAGTGATGAGGGAATATTATATAATATCACATAGCGAATATCTGGTATATCAATACCAAGACCAAAAGAAATAGTTGCCACCATTATTTTAGTTTTACCACTTACATATTCATTTTGATTTTTTATTTTCTCTTCACCTTCCATCCCTCCATGATATACACTACACAAAAAGCCTAATTCCTTTAGCTTTTTATATAAAAGTTCACATATAGCTCTTGTTGATGTATAAATTATTCCTCTTTCATTATGATTATCAATATACTCCTTTAAATATTTTATTTTATCTTTAACCTTAACAATTCCATAATATAAATTAGGACGATCAAAGCTATTTTTAAAAATTTTAGGATTCTCCATTTTACATATTTTAATAATCTCTTTAATTGTTTCATCTCTAGCAGTAGCTGTTAAGGCTGCTACTACAGGTCTATTTTTTAATAGTGCCAGAAATTCATCTATTTTATCATACGCCATCCGAAAGCCATACCTACCTATAACACTATGTGATTCATCAAGGCATAGCATACTAACATTCTTATTACTTATTAAGCTAATAAATCGTTTATTTTGTAAACGCTCAGGGGAAGTATAAATAATCTTTACCACTCCTCTTGCAATTTCCTCATATACTTTATTTTGTTCATCTTGCTCCATTAAGGAATTTAAATATCTCGCCTTAATATTAAGCTTATTTAAATTTTTCACCTGGTCAACCATTAAGCTGATTAACGGTGTAACAATAATACTAATTCCGTCTAGCATTATAGCTGGAACCTGATAAATAATAGATTTTCCACCACCAGTAGCTAATAAAACAATTGTATCATTATTATTTAAAATTGAATCAATTGCTTCTCTTTGAATTCCTCTAAAACTATCATAGCCAAAATATTTTTTTAAAATTTCTTCCTTTGTCATTATATCACCATATAAATAATACATA
>CALCWU010000144.1 GCA_937905855.1 uncultured Mollicutes bacterium | reverse complement strand
ATGGATTTTGAAGAATTTTTATGGACGTTAGGTTATGATAAAGACCATATAAATAAATTAGTTGAATATTTTGATAACAAGAAACCTATTCCTCAAAATATTCATAGTCTATATAAAAATTTATTTTTAAAGTATGCATGCATTGGAGGATTTCCAAAAGTAATTAAAGAATATTTAAAAACTAATAAAATTGTAGATGCTTATAAAATATTAAATAATATTGTGTTTGATATGAAAAGTGATTTTGGTAGAAGAAAAAACATGCATGGAGATCTTGTTTTTAAGCCTTCTGAAGTTGCAAGAATTCAAAATGTTTTTGACTTGATTCCAACCTTTTTGGCAAAGGAAAATAAAAGATTTATAGTTTCTAAAGTGAATAGTGGCACACAATATGATAAAAATGATGCAATTGATTATTTAAGACAGGCTCACATTGTTTCAAAGGTTTATAATATTGAAATTCCTTCATTACCACTACAGGGAGGTATAATAGATTCGCAATTTAAATTATTTCCAGATGATATTGGAATTGTTACATCAATGTATGGAATAGAAACTGTTGCTGCTATTAATAGTGGTAATTTGGGACAAGGCAAGGGAGCAATATATGAGGCTTTAGTATTTGATTCCTTAAATAAAGCTGATATTAAAACATATTATTTTGCAAAAGAAAGTGGTTTAGAAATTGATTTTGTTATAGCATATAACGGATATGCAACTTTAGTAGAAGCAAAAGCTAAAACTGGAAATACTAAATCAAGCAAAACGGTAATGAATCACCCAGAGCATTATGGCAAAACAAAATTAATTAAAATAGGAGATTATAATGTTAGTGAGGAAAACGATATTATTACTATTCCCCATTATTTAACATTTGTATTAGGAAAACAAAATTATGATTTTTAATGATAATTATTAAACAAATTTTATTGTCATTAAAATAACGATAAGAAGTAAAAAGACATATCTAATTTTAGTTATGTCTTTTTACATAATTAAGCCGTTTTTTTATATTCCCCATATTTACAGATATACGAATTAATTTTAATATTAGTTCCTACAATGCTATTTATTTCTTTTATTGCATTCTTAGAAATTGTTTTATTGAAATGAAGAATGTTTAATTCTACTGATTTATTTTTTAATTTATCTTTATTTTTTATTAGTAGATTTCTAATTGGTGCTGATATTTTAAAGCACCAAATTTGACCAACAATAACTATTTTATCATATAAATTTAAATCAGGGCAATTTATGATATTCATTTGCCATTTATGCATTGCGTATCTACCACACCACCAAAAGCCACTGGTGTTTTTTGTATGCTCAAAAACGGTTAATTCTTTTATTTGACAATTGTTTTGATTAGCTATTTCATAGGCTAGCTTTTTAGCATAGCCCATTCTTGAAAAATAAAGAACTATAGTATTAGAGTTTTGGCTAATATTTTCATAATCATTTTCATTAAAAATAAATCTTGTCTGCTTATAAAAAATTATTGATGTAATACCAATAAGTAATTGAATTAAGCCTAATGAAAAAAATATTATATCCAAGGCATTTAGAGGAAACATATAAAATTGAATACATATCCAAAGTATTAGCGTTAAGCCAAAGATAGCTCCTAAATAGAAGCCTTGGTGTAGCTTCTTGATTAAAAGTATTATAGAAATTATATTTGTTATACCATTAATAATTATTAGCATAATGCCTGAGAATATATAATCCTTAAATAAAATATCAGCAAATGGCAATACCTTAAAATAGGGAAGAAGGTTATCCATACCTAGCATTTTACCAGTAGGATCTAAAAGCATTAGGATACCACCATATAATGCCCCGATAGCTATGAAGACTTCAATAGCTAATAAAATATATTTTGTGACATTTAATCTTTTTGTTTTTGCTTCATTATTCATTTTTACTACCTCTTAAATTTAAGCTATTAATAAAATCATCAATAAGGCTTAGGCATTGCTCTAAGGTATATTCATTTAAAATGTAAAGAATAACTAATTCGTGAGCATATAGTGAATAGATGTGAGATTTAGTTTTAATATCGTTAGCACTTAGATTAGAAAATAGCTTTTTAAAAAGAAGCTCATTTTTATTGATAACCTCATTAGTTTCTTCCTTATATAAAGCTCCAGCAATATCGCTTATAAATTTTTCTGATTCAATTATCATAAATATTTGCTTCATTTTTTCGTTTTCACATAGTAACAAATAATTTTTAAAGCATTCCTTTAAAATTATTATTGGCTCATTATTAAAATTGATTGTAGGTAAATTAACGCTTATTTTTCTAGCATTATGGTACATATCTAGTAAAAGCTCATCTTTTGATTTGTAATAATGATATAAGCTAGCCTTAGCTATACCTGATTTTTCAGCAATTAAGGCCATTGAGGTTTTATTTGTTCCGTACTTAGCTACTAGCATTAGTGCTGCATCTAAAATTTTTTCTTTTGTGTTCATTGTTATCACCATTTTTATTATATCAACCGAACGGTCGGATGTCAAGAGAAGTGACAATTAATGACATTTTTCACACGTATTTCATTGAATTAAATTTAATTATAATGTAAAATGTATTTATGTATTAAAAGAAGAGGAAAAGAAAATGAAAAGAAAAAAAATAACGGGAATTGCTATAATGGCTATGGCAATGATTAGTGTGGCATCGTGTGCTGATAATAAGGAAAGCGGTAAGGATGCAAGCTCTATTATAAGCGTTGGTGAAAGTACTAGTAGTGCCTCATCTAGCAAGAGTGATGTGATATCAAGTAGCAGCTCAAGTATAGCTTCTAGTAGTAGTTCGAGCTCAAGCAGTAGTTCATCTAGCAATTCGAGTTCAAATAGTTCAAGTAGTTCTAGTTCATCTAGTAGCTCAACAACAATTGCTGATGAAAAAGGAATAAAGGTAGTTGAGGCTAGTGGTAATTTAGAATCTTGTATTATTAAATGGCAGGAATTTAGTAATGCTTCTAAATATAATGTTTATTATAAAAAGGATGGAGATGCTAGCTTTAAGCTTGCTCATCAAAGCCTAACAAGAAAATATAGTGATTATTATCGTAGTGATATTGTAGGACTTAGTGAGGGTAGCTATGAGGTAAAGGTTATTCCTGTAATTGATAATAATGAGGATTTAAGTAATGCTTCAACTAGCTATAAGGTTAATGTTAAGGCTCATGATCGAAGTGGCTTTGGCTTTGTAAGAGGAACTGGTGCAACTACGAAGGTTACAACTAATACATCATCAGGAGCTTATAATGATGATGGTTCCTTAAAGGATAATGCTATTGTTGTTTATATAGCAAATAGTAATAAGGATACTGTTACTGCAACTATTAATGGTGTTTCATGTGTTGGTCTTCAAAATATTATTGCTGGAGCTAAAAAGCAAGATACACCACTTTGTATTCGTTTAATTGGTAATATTACTGATCCTAGTGTTTTAGAGAAGGGTGATTTATTAATTGATGCCCTAACCTGTGGTATTACAATTGAGGGAATTGGTGAGGATACTACCTTAAATGGCTTTGGTATTAGAATAAAGAATTCATCTAATGTTGAAATTAGAAATTTAGGATTTATGAATTGCAATAGTAGTGAAGGTGACAATGTTGGTATTCAGCAGGGGGCTGATCATGTTTGGATTCATAATTGTGATATGTTTTATGGTGATGCAGGAAGTGATGCTGATCAGGTTAAGGGTGATGGTGCCCTAGATACTAAGAAATCATCATATATAACTCATTCTTATAATCACTTTTGGGACAATGGAAAATGTAATCTTCAGGGAATGAAGGATGAGGAAACAACTAATTATATTACTTACCATCATAATTGGTATGATCATTCTGATTCTCGTCATCCTCGTATTAGAACCTGCAGTGTTCATATTTATAATAATTATTTTGATGGCAATGCCAAATATGGTGTAGGAATGACTATGGGTGGCTCTGCCTTTGTTGAAAATAATTATTTTAGATCAACATCTAATTTAAGACCTATGATGATTTCTGGCCAAGGAACAGATGCAATGGGAGAGGGAACATTTAGTGGTGAGGCTGGTGGAATTATTAAAGCCTTCAACAATGTTTTTGATGCAAATAAGGTTTCATTTGTTAGTCAAAAGGATTCAGCAACAAGCTTTGATGCTTATGTTGTAGAAAGCCGCGATGAAAAGGTGCCTTTGAATGTTGTTGCTTTAAAGGGTGGCTCAAGCTATAATAATTTTGATACGGATACTAATTTAATGTATTCATATATTCCTGATTCACCAGAGCAGGCTAAGGAAAATACGATGAAATATGCTGGTCGTATTAATGGTGGTGATTTTAAATGGAACTTTGATAATAGTATTGAGGACCAAAATTATGCAGTTATTCCTGAACTAAAGGCAGCATTAGTGAAATATAATGATGAAATTATTGCTGTTTATGTAGATAATGCTACTTCAAGTCCTGTAAATCCTGTTGAACCTATTGATCCAACACCAAGTGATCCAGTTATTTCTTCTAATGTTGTTCATAATTTTGAGGATGGAACAAGTAGTTCATTCTTTACAATTGTTGGTAATATGAAGGCTAATGTTAGTCCAATTACCTATAATAATATGACCTTAACTAAGGCTTTAAAAATGGAGTCAGCAACTAGCATCAAATTTAAAATTGATTGTGATATGACATTAGTATTAGTTACAGATGCTGGCGCCAAAAAAATTAAAATTAATGGCTCTAATAACGTTACTGATGCAAGTGGGATTTTAACTATCAAGCTTACAAGTGGCGAATATGAAATTACTAAGGGCGACCAAGTGAATGTATTTTATATTTCATTAACTAAATAAAAATTTTCCTCCATATTTTTATGGAGGATTTTTTGTGTTATAATCTAATCGGTGATTAGCTATGAATAATAAGGTTATTGTTTATAATTTTACAAATGTTTATAATGAAGAAAAATTTATAGAAAGAAATAAGTTTATTGACTTATCTAGCTTATATGGCACAGAATGCATTTTAGCAAATAAGGAAATGTCTAAGATAATTAAAAAAGAGGATCTTAATGCTATTCATTTTATTGATTCTGGTGATTATCATTATTTAACTAAGCTATTTTGTGATTTGATTTCTTTTCCCTTTATTTTAATCGTTATGGATCATCATACAGATATGCAAAATGATGGCTTTAATGCCTTAACCTGTGGTAATTGGATTAATTATGTTAAAGAAAATAAGAATCTTAAAAAAATTATTATTATAGGTCCTGATAGTAGCTATCAGGATGATAAAATTATTATTTGTAAGAAAATAGATTTAACGAAATTTGAATTACCTATTTATATTTCTATTGATAAGGATATTATGGCTAAAAGTGTTATTAATACAAATTGGGATCAAGGTGAATATCAGGAAATTGATATTTTAAATGATTTAAAAGAAATGCTAATAAATAATAAAGTGATTGGTATGGATATTTGTGGTGAATGTGAGGATAACATTTTCAAATTTAATGATATAATAGAGGATGAAAAAATAAATAATGATTTCATCAAATTAATTGAAGAATATAATAAATAAATGTATAATGATGATGGTGATTTAAGTGAATGAAAATAAGGTTAGGGATTTAATTTTAAATGCCAAGGATAGTAAAATAATTGCGGCTAGTAAATATGCTGATGTATCTGATATGGTAAAGCTTTATAATCTAGGTATTCATGATTTTGGAGAAAATAGAGTTGATAGCTTTCTTGGTAAATATAATGTATTAAATGGTTATGATATTACCTGGCATTTCATAGGACATCTTCAAAGAAATAAGGCTAAATATGTTTTAGGAAAGATTGATTATCTTCATTCCTTGGATAATATTTTGTTATTAGAATATATTGAGAAGTATTGTAAAAAGCCACTTAATTGCTTTGTTGAGGTGAATATTTCTAATGATGAAAATAAGTATGGAATAAAGCTAAATGAGCTTGAAGGATTTCTTGCTGAAGCTAAAAAATATTCTATGGTTAGAATTGTTGGGCTGATGACTATTTTAAAAAATGGTTTAACTCATCAAGAAAAAATGGCTTATTTTAAAGAAATAAGTGAATTATCAAGAAAATATAATTTGCCGATGACATCATTTGGTATGTCTTCTGACTATGAAGAGGCATTATGCTTTAAGCCTACCTATATAAGGCTTGGTAGTATTTTGTTTATGGAGGATTAATATGGATAATATAGTAGCAATAGCCACTCCGTATGGAAGTGGTGCAATTAGTGTTATTAGAGCTAGTGGCCCTGATTCTATTAATTTAGTTGGAAAAGTATTTGATAGAAAGTTAAAAAGAGAAGGATATACCATAAGCTATGGTAATATCGTTAATAATGGTGAGATAATTGATGAGGTTTTAGTTAGCATCTTTAAAGCTCCACATTCCTTTGATGGTGAGGATTGCTGTGAGATTAGCTGTCATGGTGGTATTTTGGTTACTAATTTAGTTTTAGAGGCTTTACTTGATGCTGGCTTTAGAATGGCCGAGCCTGGTGAATTTAGTAAAAGAGCATTCTTAAATCATAAAATTGATTTAACTCAAAGCGAAGCAATTATGGATATAATAGCGGCCAGCAATAAAATGGCTTTAAAGGCAGCAGAGGGTAGCCTTCATAGTCATACTAAAAAAATGATTAAGGAGCTTCGTGAGGAAATTTTAAATATCTTAGCCTCTATCGAGGTTAATATTGATTATCCTGAATACGAGGATGCAATAGCTATGGATTATCATAATATTTTACCTAAGGTTGATTTACTTATTGAAAAAATGAAGGATATCTTAAATAAGTCAAGAGTAGCTAAAATCGTAAGAGAGGGTATTAAGGTGGCTATTGTTGGTAAGCCCAATGTTGGTAAATCTAGTCTTTTAAATATGCTTCTTGATGAAGATAAGGCTATTGTTTCTAGTATAGAGGGTACAACAAGAGATATGGTTGAGGGTGAGCTTAGCCTTAATAATGTAACACTACGCTTTATTGATACAGCTGGTATTAGAAATAGTGATGATTTTGTTGAGCAAATTGGTATTAAAAGATCAATTAAGGCAATGAATGAGGCTGATATTGTCTTTGTAGTATTAGATAGTAGTAGGCCGCTTGATGATTATGATCATAAAATTTTAGAGGAAACAAAGACTAAAAAAAGAATTATTATTTATAATAAGATTGACCTTAATCCAGCATTTAAAATGGATGAGGAGATGATAGGTATTTCTACTTCCAATAAAGAAGGAATGACAAAGCTAGAAGAAAGAATAGAGCAAATGGTTCACATCAATGAATTCAATCCTATTGATAATAATTATTTAGCTAATTCTAGACACATAAGCCTAATGAAAAGAGCATTAGAATCTTTAAATAATGCAAAAGAGGGCTGTTTAGCAACACTTGATTCCTCTTTAATTGAGATTGATATTAAGGATGCCTTTGACTTACTTGGAGAAATTACTGGTGAGGCATATGATGATGAATTAATTGATTCATTATTTTCAAAATTTTGTTTGGGGAAGTGATATTATGAGTTATGTTGAATTTAAAAATGTTAGTAAAATATATGAGGTTGCAGATAATAAAATCTATGCAAACAACAATGTTAATTTAAATATAAACAAAAATGAATTTTGTGTTATTGTTGGGCCAAGTGGTGCTGGTAAGACAACATTATTAAATTTACTTGGCGGAATGGAGTCACCTACATCAGGAAGTATTATTGTTGATGGTGAGCATATTGAAGAATATAATGATAAAAAGTTAACACTTTTTCGTCGCTATGATGTTGGATTTGTTTTTCAGTTTTATAATTTGATGCCTAACATTACAGCCTTAGAAAATATTGAAATAGCTATTGAAATATGTAAGAATCCTCTTAATCCTATTGAGGTTTTAAAGGCTGTTGGTTTGGAAAATAGAATGAATAATTTTCCGGCTCAATTAAGTGGTGGCGAGCAACAGCGTGTAAGTATTGCCCGTGCTCTTGCTAAAAATCCGAAGATTTTACTTTGTGACGAGCCAACTGGTGCACTTGACTATGAGACCGGTAAGCAAATATTACAGCTTTTGTATGATAGTGCTAAGCTTAATAATCAAACAGTTATTGTTATTACACATAACCTAGCAATTGCTCCAATGGCAGACCATGTGCTTTATTTAAAAAATGGTACTATCATAAAAGAGGAATATAACGAAAATCCTACGCCAATATCAGAAATTGAGTGGTGATAAAGATGAAAAGTGCTTATAAAAAATCAATTAGAACGGATATTAAAAAAAATATCTCTAAGCTTGTTGCGATAATGGCTATTGTCGCCTTAGGTGTTGGCTTTTTAGTTGGCCTTATGTCTAGTAATCCTGATTTAAGGGCTACTATGGATAGCTATTATGATAAAATGGCTTTTCACGATGTTGATATTAAAAGTACAATTGGCTTTAGTAAGGATGATGTAATTAAATTAAGAGAGTCCTTACGTGATGAGGCAATTGTTGAGGGTTATTCTTCGTATGATTTAGTTACAAATTATAATAGTGGTGAATATGCGACTAGATTAATTAATAAAGGAATGGAATATGCTACAACAGATAAGCTTGAGTTAATTGAGGGAAGATTTCCTAAAAATACTAATGAATGTGTTGTTGAAAGAAGTAATGGTGTTTTACTGGATATAAAAATTGGTGAAGATATTACTTATAATGATACTACCTATAATGTTGTTGGTATAGTTGCTAGCCCAGCCTATATCGCCTTTGAACGAGAAATGGTTAATGTAGGAAGTGGTAAGCTAGAAATTATAATGTATATTAATGAGGATACTAGTGAATTTAGTGATATTAATGTTAATTTTTATAATTTAACAAAGCTAAATACCTTTAGTAAAAAGTATGATAAGCTTCTTAATGAGGACATAAATAAGTTGAATATTTATATAAATGAAATATTTAATGAAAGAATTCTTAATATTAAGCATAATATGATGATTTCTGGCTACAGCGATGAAGTAATAAAAAGCTTTGTAAATATGGCTAATTTTTATAATTTAACAAGAAATAGTAATTTTAGCTATTTATCATATAGTCAAAAAATTGATATGGTTAAAAAGATTTCTTTAGTATTTCCAATATTTTTCTTTTTAATTGCTTCTTTAGTTTCCTTAACAACTATAACAAGAATGGTTAGCGAGGATAGAAGTAGTATAGGCTGCTTAAGATCACTTGGTTATAGTAGAAAATCAATTCTTGTAAAATACATCATTTATGTTTTTATTGCTTGTGGTATTGGTGGAGTAGTTGGTACACTACTTGGTATTTTTATCCTACCTTATATTGTTATTTATTCTTATTCAACTCTTTATTTTATTCCTAAATATAAAATATTGTTTTGTGCAGAATATATTTTTCCGTCAGTTCTTACAATGCTTGTTGTTATTTTATTGGTGACAATTTATGTTTGTAATAAAACACTTAAGGAAAAGCCTAATATGCTACTTGCTCCTTTGGCTCCAAAGCCTGGTAAAAGAATATTATTGGAAAGAATTAGCTTTATTTGGAAGCATTTAAAGTTTAAATTTAAATCTAGTATTAGAAATGTCTTTAGATACAAAAAGAATTTTTTTGTAATGATTTTAGGAGTTGGTGGCTGTAGTGCCTTACTGCTTTGTGCTCTTACGATTAAGCCATCACTTAATATTGCAAATAAACAATATGATGAGATTTTTAATTATGATATTTCTTTAAAGCTAAATAGTGGTTATTCTAATCAAAGCTTTGGCTTTACTGATTATACCTATGCTTTAGAATATAGTGGTGAGGTTATAAGTAATGGTATGGCTTCAATGATTGTTTATACAAATGAAGAAATTAATAGCTTTATTAATTTTAAAGAAAAGAAGAAAGTTTTGAAATTTACTAACGAATCGGTTTTTATTAGTAAGCAAATAGCTCAAAATAATAAATTAAAGATTGGCGATATTATAGAGTTTAAGGTTAATGATAAAACATTTTCCAAGATTATAACTGGTATTTTCGATAATTATTTAAATAATTATATTTATATTGGCGATGAGAATACAAATAAAGATACAATGTATGTTAAATATGACTTAACTAATGTTGATACTGATGAATTAACTAAAGCCCTATTACAAAATGAATTAATAAGTAGTGTTGAGCTTGTGGCTCAAACAAAAAAAATGTATTCATCAATGATGGATACAATAAATTACATTGTTATAGTGGTTGTAATATGCTCACTTGCTTTAGCAGTTATTGTTATTTATAATCTTACAAACATTAATATTAATGAAAGAATTAAAGAAATAGCCACATTAAAGGTACTTGGCTATTTACCAAGTGAGGCGGCAATGTACATTTATCGAGAAACACTTATTATGACGATAATAGGCACGCTTTTAGGACTCGGGCTTGGTAGATTGTTATTAGGCTTCATTCTTAAAAATATTTCTTCAAATGGAATGTATTATGTAGCTGATGCATCATTTGTAAGATATTTACTTTCATTCTTATTTACGGTTATCTTCTCAATGTTTGTTGATTTATTATTTATCAGAAGAATAAAGAAAATTAAGATGGTTGAATCGCTTAAGAGTGTTGATTAGTTATTTTTCTTTCGTTTATAATTATTCCTAGGACAATACCAATAAACATTAAATATATATAAATGAAACTAACGATTATTGTTGAAAATACGCCATATAATGCTTCATAGTTTGATAGCAATGTAATATATAGATAATAAGCAATAGATACAATTGTTATATAAATAACACTGAAAATTACTCCATAAATTAATTGCTTAATATGTAGTTTAATAGTCGTTGCATATTGGTTTACAATAATTATAAAGCTAATGAGAACAAGGTAAATAAATAAAATAGATAATATATTTATAACAACCGAATAGTTTATGTTTGTAATTATTTCCTTAGTCATTCTAAATATGATTAAAGCTCCAGAACTAATTAATATAAATAAAAGAGAAATCAATATTGATAATAGCTTTTGCTTTATTGCTCTTTCTCTTTTTTTTGTTTTATAAATGATTTCACCTACTCGTCTTAATTGGAAAAATAATTTTGATGACGAATATATTGTGGTGATTAAAAACAATATAGATATTTTAGCATTTAAATCAAAGCTAACATATCTTTCTAAAATTTTTGGTATTTCCATAGTCAGATTTAACATATTCAATATTTTATTATAAATACTTAATGCTAAATAAATTATAGGTACAAATGATAAAATAAAGAAGAAGGAAAGAGAGCCTGCTAGGGTTGTATATTTTTTATCTTTAGCATAGTTATAAAAATTAATTATTTTTTTAAACATAATTACCTCTATTTCAATTGCATATTTATTAGAAATATGATACAATAACTATTGTCCTCAATCAATTACTTGCGGTGAACCAGGTCAGGATCGGAAGGTAGCAGCCTTAAGCCTATATAGTGATGTGGTTGGGGCGCTTTTTTTTATAATTTATAAATAATTTCAAGCTTATGCTTAGATTTATATTTAATAGTTGCAAAAGCACCACATATCATTGGCATAGATGGAGCCATATGCCCTAAATCTACATCTAAAAAGACATTATTAGAAATTTCTTTTAATTGATCATAGGCATTATAAGCATTAACACCAAAAGCTTCTTGATCCATACAAAGTGATCTACCAATTAAAAAAGCACCAGCAGTTTTAAACCAACCTGCTTCATTTAATTGAAATATTGCTCTTTTAATATCAAGTGGTGATAAATCACAAGCTTCTAAAAACCAAATTATAGGTTCATCGATTTCTTCGATGAATTTTTTTGTTTGATCATATTTAGTTCCACAAAGATTTCTTAATATATCTAAATTTCCACCAAGAAGTCTACCAGATATTTCCAAATCCTTGTTATAGGCTTTAATTGTTTTTAAATTTGTTAAATTTAATGGAGCAAGGGGATTATCACTTTTATTTTTTTCCTTTTCAAAATATTTATAACCAGATATTATATTTTTTTTACCTTGTAATAAAAGTAAGGTATCTAGTGTTGCATCCTTATAGGGCTTGAAAGCAAAATCAGGGGCATTTATTGCATATAAGCTCATTGTATGAGTGATAGTAGTAAGTGTATAGGTCAAATTAGTATTATCTGAAAAGCCAACAAACCATTTTGGTGGTAGCTTTTTAATTTCATCAAAATCGATAAAGGGAAGAATTTCATTCATCATTTCTCCACCACCAACTGAGATAATAACCTTTGCATTTGATTTATAGGCATCCATAAATTCTTTAGCGCGTAATTCTTTAGTATTAGAGGCGTATGGTAGCTTAGCTTTGTAGCAATTACTACCTATAATGATTTTATATCCATCACTCAAATTTTTTATAGCTTCATTAAGTCTTGTATGATAAGGCTCTGTTGTACAACCAAATGATGGTGCAACTAGATATATAGTATCTCCTTTATTTAAAAATGCTGGTAATTTCATATGGGCTTCCTCCTTATAATTCTATTTAAATTATAACTGATTGAATTTTTAAAAGCAAATATATGTGTTAAGTTATTTCTTTTTTCTAGTATTTATTTTCAATTTATGGTAAAATTATTTTTAATCGGAGGTGCACTGATGTTTTTTAATAAAAAGAAAAATTTAGAGCCTAAAAGAAATAGAGTTGGCTATTATGATGTTAAGCCTATTAAGCAAATATATGATGATTTAGCCTATGCAAAATATGTATGCTTGTTAAATACCGAAGCCTATAAGGTTTTTGCTAAAGGATATAAGGGTTGCCTTAGTAAGATTATTTTTGTTCAGTCATATGATGATTTTATTAAATTTGATTATTCAAATGAAAATTTAAGAGATTTAAATATGGGAACGGATTTTGAAGGCGCTTTTTCACTTGATGAATTTAATGATTCTAAAATGATTGAAATAATCATATTTGAGGAAAATAGCGAAAGAACTATTGCTTATGCTAAAAAGAATTTTGTTGTAGAAAAAAATCATTTTAGACAAATATTATTATTTGAAAATAAGACTAAGGTCTTAGAATATCATAGAATAATGCCTGATTATTATAAATTATATAGTGATTATACTAGAGTTATATTTTTAGATATGGCAGCAAAGGATAAGGAGATAATATAATGCAACAAAGAAAACAGATAAAAGCAATTTATTTATGGCTTGTATTTTTAATTACTTTAGTTCTAGGAGTATTACTTGTTTTATGGACTAGTAGAAGTGAGAATAATACTTTACCAATGGCATTGATGGTACTTGATTTTGTTATTATGACGATGGCTATTAATTCCGCTATTGCAAGAACCTTTAGATATAAGGCTAAGCCTAGAAAATGTATAGTAAATAAATATGAGGGATTAACAAGTAGTGAATTAGATAAGAAGCTTGTTAGCTTAGGATTCAATAGAAAAGGTGTTAGATTTGGTCATGGCTATATTAAAATTGAAGGAAAAACTGCTTATAAGGTAGTTGTAATTGATGACTATTCTAAATATTTTACTAATAATGATACTATGTCTAATGAAACTAAAAATGAAGAGCCAACTAAAGGAATTGATCAATGTGATAAATTTATTGGCTTTGAAATATTTTATACAGTAGATGATTCTACTAAAGAAAAAATCCTTGATTTTGCTTTTCAAGGAGATAAGATTTATTATGATGGCTTTTATTTTGATGAAGCAGCTAGTTTATTTGTAGAGCCTAATTATATTGCTCCAAAAGGAACCCATATTGAAGAATATAATAAGCTTTTAGAAATGATTGATTTTAAAAAGATAAATAATGAACAAGAAAAAAAATAGAGAATTGCTTCTCTATTTTTTCTTATCTAGATTTCTCTTGTGTATTTCTTTAACCATTCTACCTCTTCAGGTGATAGATATGGTGATATTTTTTCAAATACTTGCTTATGATAATTGTTTAGCCAATCCTTTTGAGCCTTAGTTAAAATTGTAGGATCAATTGCATCTAAATCAATTGGGGCATAGGTTATAGTTTCAAATGAAAGGAAATCACCAAATTCTGTTGATTCATCCTTTACACAAAGAAGCTCATTTTCAGTTCTTATACCATATTGACCCTCAAGATAAATTCCTGGCTCATCAGTTGTTATCATTCCTGGCTCTAAAATGGCACTATCATTGCGTTCTGGGACTATTTGATAGCGGAAACCGTTTGGTCCTTCATGTACACTTAAAAGATAACCAACGCCATGACCAGTTCCACATTTATAATCAATACCTAAATTCCAAATTGGACCTCTTGCTAAAATATCTAGGTTAATACCTCTAATACCTTTTAAGAATTTAGCACTAGCAAGGTTAATAACTGATTGAAGAACAGTAGTAAAATGAAGCTTCATAGTATCAGTTAATTCTCCTAGAGCAAATGTTCTAGTGATGTCAGTTGTACCTTCTAAATAGTGTCCACCAGAATCTACTAGTAAAAATCCATTTGGTTCTAGCTTAGCGTTAGATAGCTCATTTGCACTATAGTGCATCATTGCTGCATTTTCTTTATAAGCACAAATTGTATTAAAGCTTAATTCAACAAAGCCTTTTTGCTCCTCACGAAGTGATTGCAAATAATTTGAAACACTAATTTCTGTTAAATCTTGTTTACCAATGTTATTTTTTAGATAATACATAAATTTAGTAACAGCAACACCATCTTTAATATGGGCAAGCTTAATATTAGCTATTTCTGTATCATTTTTTATTGCCTTCATTAAAAGTGTTGGGTTTTGAATATTAATGATATCATCCTTGTTTGTAAACGAATGATATAAGGTGTAATTTACCTTTGATAAATCCATAATGGTTTTACCACTAACATTTTTTATTGTCTCATAAATATCAAAATATGGCTTAACAACAACCTTATTTTCCTTTAAGTAATTATGAATTTCAGGTGTTAGCTTTTTAGGATCTAAATATAAAATAGTATCATTTTTAGTTATTAGTGTATATGCTAAAAATACAGGTGTGTATAAAACATCATTACTTCTAAGATTATAAAGCCAAGCTTGATCCTCAAGTGAGGTTAAAAGGTAATTTGCAGCTTTATTCAAATTCATTTGCTCTCTTATTCGTTCTATTTTGCTTTGATAGCTTTCACCACTAAAGAATGTTTCAAGCATAAAAATAGGTGTAGCTGGAAGCATAGGACGATCAGTCCACATTTCATTTAGTAAATCAATTTCGTCAATGATATTAATTTTTTTGTTAATAGTGTTGATTAGATTATTTACAAAACTAGCACTTAAGCATCTACCATCAAAGGCTAGAGTATCTCCATCATTTAAAATTGATTTTAGATATTCATCAATTGTTGGGAAGCCCTTTGTTCCCATCTTCATTAAATGAATATTCTTAGGTAATTGTTTTTCAGCTTGAATAAAATATCTACCATCAACCCATATTCTTGCGTCATTTTGGGTAACAACAAGGGTTCCAGCAGAACCAGTGAAATTACTTAAATACTCTCTACCTTTAAAATAATCTGATACATATTCACTTTGATGAAAATCTGATGTGGGAATAATGTAGCAATTTATTTTCTTTTGAAATAAAAGTATTTGGAATTCTTCAATTTTATTCATGTAATCATCTCCATAAGTCATTATAAATCATTTTCATTGTTTTTGCAAGAAGAATACAAACTCATAATTTTTTCATAAATTTTGTAATATTGTGTGATATAATGCATATATCGAAGGTGGTATGTATGGATTTTAAATTTTGTGGAGTAATTGATATTGTTTTAGTTGTACTTTTTATAGTTTTCATAATTGTTGGCTTAAAGAAGGGGTTCGTTGAAAAATTTTTGTCATTAGCTAACTCACTATGTGGATTTTTATTTTCAATAATTTTTTGTAGAGATCTTGCTTCATTTATGATTAAGCATAATATATTTTATAATGCTATATATAATAAGGTATATAATAATGTTTCAGCAAGTGAGGCCTTACAAGATGGTAATGCAACAGCACTTGATGTATTAAAGGCTATTGGCTTTCCAGAAAATATTAGTAAGTTTATAGCTGAAAGAGTAACAATTGATGGAGCAAGCGTTGCTGCAGGGATATCTGAAAATGTTAGTAAATGCCTAATGGTTGTTATTGCGTTTTTTGTTATGTTTTTTGGGACAACCCTTATTTGCTTTATTTTAAAAATTATTTTTAAAGCTTTAAAGGAAGGCTCAACTATTTTAAAGGTTTTAGATGGAACATTAGGTGTTATATTTTACGGACTAATATTTTTAGTGATTGTTGATATTTTATTATTTGGTGTTTCTTTATTAATGCAAACATCATCATTTCCAGCAGTTAGGAATTTTATTGATGTCGATATGCAACTTTCAACAAACACATTTAGATTATCTAAATATCTATATAATCATAATACGCTTGCTAATATAATAGGATTATTCTTATAATAAAAGACACCTGAAGTTTTTAATCTTCAGGTGCTTTTTTTATCTAAATTAAGCCACTTTCCTTTAATAGCTTTTCAATATCTGTATTCTTTGTTTTCTTAACAACAAGTTTTAATAGCTGCTTTTCCTTAAAGCTTAATGGCATTTGATTAAGCTTTTTCTTATCTATTGCATAATATGCAGCTCTTAAAAGCTCACGTACATCATATGTGCTTCCCCAAACCTCAGGGACAGCTCTATCAACATTTAATAAGGTATATACAGCTTCCATACCGGTTCTAATAGAATACTCAGTTGTAAATATTGTATCTCTTGGAGTTTCCGCAAATTGACCAATGAAGGCGAAGTTTACAGCTCCATTTGGAACTACCTTTGGTCTATCAATTTCATGACGTGGTTGGAAGAAGGCGTTGATATATGGCATATAGCAAGTAGTTGTATTAGCTTCGTTAGTAGCTAATGCTTCAATTTTATCTTCACTA